>CAZEWD010000185.1:0-6487 GCA_964515725.1 uncultured Binatia bacterium (SeqCode) | reverse complement strand
CCGGTCTCCCCGGGCGATCACCACAATCTTGATCGGGGTAGTTACGAGCGTCTTCTGCCTGGGATCCGCAAGTGCACAGTCTTACTCGTTTGCCAACTTCACCTGGGACCAATCTGACACTCCCGACGTGGCCTTTCCTCTGGCGCTGGGTGTCATCCCCGATGGCTTCGGCGCCATTATCACGGGGATCGCAACCGGAAATCACTCGATAACGGGCTTTCCATCACCGCCGGCGATGGGTTTCGATCCCAACCTCTCTCTCGGTAGCGAGTTGTTCGGAGGAAACGGAGTGCGCTACGTCAATCTCCCGCTCGGCAACGACGGAGCGGGAGCGCGCAGCGGCATCGAGATAACGTGGAGTGCTGGCCGGTCACTCGAAAACCTCCCCGGCGTCGATTTTGTCGTGTTCGAGTCGGGCAGCTCCGGCGGTCCTGAGGCAATGATGGTGCAGGTACGGCGCTCCGGTGCGGGCACCTGGACAAAATGGTACCACGCACCCGCCGTCGATTTTCAACTGTATTCCGGACCGACGGAGGGCGCATTTGCGTATGCCTACGATCTGACCAATCTCGGTGTAAACAACGGCCAGCGCGTCGATCGAATCCGGGTTGTCAACATGCGCACAACGGATCGCATGGAAACGGGAGGTACGGGTTTCGTGATTCCCGAAGATGCGGGCTTCACCAGCCAGATCCTGCCTCATCCCGGACCTCTTTTCACAGGACAACCCAACTCGTATCCATTGGGCAGCTACGATCCCGACCCCTTGTATGTAGCGGCCCTGCACACCGTCGATACCGGCATTGCCTGTGGTAATGGCGTGGTTGAAAGTGGCGAGGAATGCGACGACGGCAACAACCTGTCCGGCGATTGTTGCAGTCCCACATGTACGATCGATTCAAACGGCACTCCCTGCAGCGATGGCGTTTTCTGCAACGGCTCCGATTCCTGCTCGAGCGGCGTCTGCTCGGTACACGCAGGGAATCCTTGCCCGGGTCCGGACGGTGATGGAAATTGCTCGGAGTCGTGTGATGAGGGTAACGCCTCGTGCACAGCAGCAGACCCGGATGAAACCATCTGTGATGATGGCGATTCATGTACGACGGATGACCATTGTACCGCCGGTGTCTGCTCGGGGCCCTACAACCCGGTGGTCTGTCTTCACCCTCTTCAATGTTACCGGACCTCCCGGAATACCCCACAACCATCGATCGACCCGGTGGTCACCATCGACCGGTTCATCAATCCGCTTGACGTTCCACCGGTAACCGTGGGGATGGTCCGCCAGGTGCGAGGATTGTGTGCGCCTGCCAGCGTCAATGGCAACCCGGCGATTGCGCCGAACCTGCCTGGACATCTTGCCGTTTACCCGATGACGCTCGGACCAAGGAAAATCGTCAAAGGCCTTCTCCCGGTACGTAACCTGCAGGTAAACAATGCACTGGGTTCAGCACGCTTCGATGCGAGGCGCGCCGTGAGCCTGCTGGTACCGACGGCGGAGAGCCAGTTCGGTATTCCTGACGTTCTGGATGCACCTGTCCCGGACCATTTCACCTGTTACTCGATAAGACGTGCCGCAGGACAGCCATTGATCGGGCCGCTTCCTTCGGTCACGGTGGGGGACCAATTCGCGACCGTAAACGCCAAACTGTTGCGACCCTGGCGCCTATGCGCCCCAACCGACAAGAACGGCGAATCTCCGGGTGCACAGAGCCATCCCGGCTACCTGATGTGTTACAGGGTACGCCGCCCCTTTCAGACTCCCGGACGCATATTCATTCGCAATCAGTTCAGCAGTACACCCCTCGTACCGAACCGATATCTTGAACTTTGCCTGCCCTCCACCGTCAGTCCGTGAGCTGCCGGTAGAAGACTGATTCTGAGATGCGCCGGCCCTCCCCGCGGAGATCAGCCGGCGCATCTCGTATGTCCTCCTTCACGGCACATCAAGTTCACTCCGCATCGAACTCCAGAGCCGGCCCGATAGCTCACGGCACTCGGATGATGATCTGTGCCGGCACACCGGGATTGCCGTTCGTATCCAGCAGGCGCACCGTTACCCGTGTATCACCCGAGGGAAACCGCAGCGGCGAATCGATAAAACCGCAGAACTGCGTTTGCGTGTCCCGGGCAGCGAAATTGAAGTTACCGTCTTCGAAAAGAACGCATGAATCGCTTTTCGAACGCGCCATCGGCTGGCCATTGCCGTCGAGAAAGCGGCACGAGAGATCGTTCACCGCATCGAGCGCACGAAAATCCGGGGGCTGCACAGCCGGTACTCCGCCCGCGCCAGGCATGGTTCGGTCGCAAACGGCGGGACTGCCATTGCCAAGGTTCCGGGAAACGATGATCTGAAGGTCGGGCGGAATACTTCCATCACCCTTGTAGGATAACTGCCCCACCTGCAGCCGGCTGGCGCCCGGCTTGCCTTCCACGACCAGAGAAAAACCCGCACCGGCAGGCCGTGAAAAAATTGGAGTACCCACGCCATCCACGCCGTCCGGCGGAACCAGCACGTCGTCGGCGCGTGTGACACCGAAGTAAGTGATCACCGGCCCAATGACACCCGCCAGAGTGGCTGTGGGAATCGGGGTGCGCGTCGGCGTGCGTGTCCATGTCCGCGTTGCCGTGGGGGTTCGCACCGCCGTGAATGAACGCGATGGTGCGGGCGTCATCGTTCGGCTCGGAGAGAGCGCCGGAGTCGCAGTGCGTGTGGGTGTCAATGCCGCTGCCTGTGTGCGTGTCGCCGTGCGTATGGCGGTCGTGGTTGGTACCGCCGCAGAAAAAGTGGGTGCCGGCGTCGGCGAGGTCATGACCCGTGTCCCCGTCGCCGTTCGGCTGGCGGTGCGGGTCGGCACCGCGCTACGGCCTGGCGTGACCGTCGGATCCGCCGGAGTGAAAGACGTCACCGGTGGCAGAGTAGGCGTCGATGAAAACACAGGCTGCCTGGTGGCCGTAGGCGTCCAGGTCCGAGTGGGCGTCTGCGTGAACCGCAGCGTCGGCGTCCAGGTTGGCGTCTGAGTCTCTGCTGATGTCGGCGCCGGCGTGGGCAGGTCACCGATACGGAGAATGATCTGAGCCGGTGGTCCGAGTTGCCCCGCCGTGTCACGGACACGCAGGGTCAGGACGGTGTCTCCGTTCGGAATCGTGAAGTTGCGGGACACCTGGGCGCAGAACTGCGCCTGTGTGCCGCTCCCGAGAAACATCGGCTGACCGTAGCTGTTCTGCGTACATGCGCCCTGCATCGACAAGCTGAAGTTGCAGCCGAAATCGTTGAGGGCGTCCGAAATCGACTGTGAAAACGAGAAATCGGGTGGATGAACCGCGGGAATGCCACCCAGACAGACAGCGGCGCTACCATCACCCAGCGGGCGGCTCGACTCGATCTGTAGATCGGGACGCTTCGATGCATCACGCGTATCCGGATTGAAGGTCGACAGACCCGGAAGCTTGCCACTCGCGCCGGCACGCGCTTCGACCACGAGAAGGAATCCCACACCGACCCGGCGGGTGAAAATCAGTTTGCCATCGTGGACTCCGGCTGGCGAAATGGCGACACCGTCGGCACCGGCAATACCGAAGTAGGTCGATACTGGACCTCCGGAAGGCCGTGGAACACGGCCGATCAATGAGATCATATCGGCAGCACTCCACAAGCCGTCCCCATTGATCTCGACCGAAGGGCAAGAGGGATCCTGCAGTTCGAACAGCCGGCCAATGGCGGCCGGCAAATCGTCTGCCGAAACCACGCTGTCGCAATTGGCATCGCCCGCCACGAGCGCTTCGAGCGGCATGGAGGACAACGTCACGGCGAAAATGCAGGCCAACACCCACCCCACGCGTTCACACGCGACTGCCCCTGTTTTCATAAAGCGGGCGGAGTGTATCCCTGTGCCGTTCTCGAGGGCAACGGGCAAATCACTCAACCGCACAGATTCCGCCTTCCGGCGGCAAAGATTCGTAACGAGCCGGACTCGCCAGCGCTCCCTCCTCAAGACATGCCCGGCACCACCCCTATATGAGACGTGAGAATACAGATGACATACGCAGGCGACCCACCGTCATAGGCGGCGTGATCGAACCCGGCAGAGCGTATCGGCCGCACCTTTGATCCGGTCTACGCCGCAGGACACCTCACGTGTTGCAGGCACGAGCACACCGACGTATGGGAACTCTGCGCATCGAAGGACACTCGATATCCGAGGAAGACGGAGCGTCGACTCGAGATCGCTCCGGCCTCCTGCAGCCACCCGTATGATCGAATTCCGCACACATCCATTCTCATTGAGACAACTCCAGTACGTCGTGGCGGTCGCCGACACACTGAGCTTTCGTAAGGCAGCCGAACGATGTTACGTCTCACAGCCCTCCCTCAGTACACAGGTCGCCCTTTTTGAAGAGGTCATCGGAGTTCGCCTGTTCGAGCGTGATCGCCGGCGCGTTCTCCCGACAGCGGCAGGAGCTGAGATCATCGAACGCGCACGCCATGTGCTCATGGAATCCGGCCGTCTTGTCGAGTGTGCGCGGCGTGCCGGAGATCCTCTCTCTGGAACCTTGCGGATCGGCGTCATCCCAACGATTTCTCCATACCTCCTGCCAGCCATCGCTCCGGCACTTCGCAAGAAATTCTCGCGCCTCACAGCGCTCTGGGTAGAGGACAAGACAGAGGTGATCGTCCGCAAGCTCGATACCGGCGCCCTCGATGCCGCTCTGCTGGCACTCGAAGCGGACATCGGGTCGGTCGAAAGGGAAATCATCGCGAGGGATGATTTTGTGCTTGCCACACCGAAGTCTCACCCGCTCAGCGCCGGGACCACACCGATCCGTCCCGCAGAACTGCGCCAGGCGGATATCCTGCTCCTCGAAGAAGGTCACTGCCTGCGGGAACAGGCTCTTGCCTTTTGCACAGACGCCCGAGCCAGAGAACTGGAATTCCGTGCCACGAGTCTCTCCACTCTGGCACAGATGGTTGCCGGTGGCGCCGGTGTGACCCTTCTACCCCAGCTCTCTCTACCTACCGAGAATCGGCGCGCCGAGCTGCGCGTTCGCCCATTTCGCACGCCTGTACCACACCGCACGATTGCTCTGGTCTGGAGACGCCATTCACCCCTGGGAAACGCCCTGCGCCAGATCGCCACGACGATCCGTGCGGCCTATCCAGGGACGGCGGAAAAGGCGGCAAGCCGTGGCGTCAAGAATTCCCCACACGACACGTAATCCGCGCTCCACCGCAAGAAACCTCAACGCGCGTGAGCCTGCCGAACGCGCGCTTTCCCGGACAGTTCCGCAGCCAGCAGGATCGCCGCAACCATGCTCCGTTCATCGGCAATGCCCCGGCCCGCGATATCGAATGCCGTGCCGTGGTCCGGCGAGGTACGGACGAACGGCAGACCCAGGGTCACGTTGACTCCGTCGGCAAAGTGCAGGAGCTTGAACGGCCCCAGTCCCTGGTCGTGATACATGCACACCACAGCATCGAATTGTCCCTGGGCTGCCAACGCAAAAATTCCGTCTGCTGCCATGGGTCCCACCGCGTCCACACCGCGCCGGCGGACATCACGAACGGCCGGCCTGATCACACGTTGCTCCTCATCGCCAAAGAGACCGCTCTCACCCGCATGAGGGTTCAGCCCGGCCACAGCAATTCGGGGACGGCGCAGGCCAAATTGGCGGCGTAACGAATCGGCAGTGATGCCGATGGTGTCCCGCACCGCCTCGCGAGTCACCCGATGGGGCACCTCGGCCAGAGCCACATGAATGGTCACGAGGACGACACGCAGTCGGGGACCTGCCATCATCATGCGTACCGGGACACCACCGGCGAGTTCCGCCAGCAATTCGGTGTGTCCGGGGAAGTCATGTCCGGCCGCCACCAGATGTGCCTTGGCGATCGGCGCCGTCACCAGGCCGGAGGCCTCACCCCTCTGCACCAGATCCACGGCACCGAGAATCGCCCGATACGCCGCTTCACCACAGGCTGCCCTGATACGCTCGGAACGCGGCAACCCGGGCCGGCGATCCCGTTTTGCCAGCGACGATGTCGCGTGTAACTCGACAGGATGCCGGGAAACGCTTTCACCCGGTTCGACAAACTTCAATGGCAGTTCGAGCCGGCAGGCGGCGTCTTCATACACACCGCGATCTCCCACGAGGACCGGTTCCACGCGCGAGCGCACAGCACGGGAGGCAATCGCCTTCAACGTTACTTCCGGTCCAATCCCGGCTGGATCTCCCAGGCTGATGGCCAGCCGGATCTTTCCGGCACGATCGATCCCTCTCATTGCAGGATTTCAACGTGGTGCTGGCTGCGCAGATCTTCCGTGGTCCACTTCTTGAATCGTTCTTCCAGCGCCTGCTGATAGAGCTGCTGTTTGATCTCTTCCTGCATGTCGGCGGAGAGTTCCTCCTTCCCCCCGCTCTCACGATCGTTGACCATCAGAATATGCACGCCCAATCGGGTACGTACCGGCTCACTGATCTGCCCGAC
>CAZEWD010000184.1:0-6494 GCA_964515725.1 uncultured Binatia bacterium (SeqCode) | reverse complement strand
TTCCTACCAGCTCTACTATGACATGCGGATCGCATCGGATCGGGCCCGGTTTTCGATGATCTTCTCGCGCCGCGGCCTCATCGCGGAACACGGGTCGGCCTGGTTCCTGCCACGCCTCATCGGTCCATCAAACGCGGCAGATCTGCTTTATTCCGGTCGCTTCGTCGATGCAGACGAGGCGCACCGGCTGGGTCTGGTCAACCGAGTGGTTCCCCACGATGATCTCATGAAAGTGGTCCGAGAGACCGCCACGGAGCTTGCGACCCTGTGTTCGCCGCGCTCAATCCGGATCATGAAACGGCAGCTTTTCGGAGATCTTGGGAGCGACCTGGGTACGTCAATGCGGCACGCAGACCAGCAGATGATCGCCTGTTTTGGGACCGACGACTTCCGTGAGGGCGTCGCATCCTTTCTCGAACGGCGAAAACCGAATTTCACGGGGAAATAAGGTTCGGACAGAAGATGGACCCTGGAATATCGAGGCGTTACGCCCGTTGTCCGGGGTTTCCCGGACCCAGGTTTCCTGGACAAGGAACTCCGGCCGGATGTCAGTGGACAACGGGTAATTGGCAACCTCCGGCCCCGGAACCATGGGGCCACACGCCCGTGATCGCACACCGATCCCCGCAAGGGGTCGGATGGCTACCTCGGATGGCGGGAGCACGGGAGGCGGATTTCACGTACAAGGCGTACTATGTTTCTGCCGCTCAGTGACTCACCGAATCCCCGGGGAACCCCGGTCGTCACCTACGCCCTCATTGCGGCGAACGTCGCCGTCTATCTCCTGCTCACCCTGCCTTTGAGCAGCATGCCCGCCGATCGTGCCGATCCGGCCCTGAATGACTACCTGCGCGTCATCGGAGATCAGATCGCACGTGGTCCGAAACTACGGGAGATTCTGGAACAGGTCTCGCAGTATGACCTTTTCGTCTTCGAACACGGATTTCGGCCCGCCGCACCACATCTGGGAGCGCTCTTCGTATCGATCTTTCTGCATGCCAATTTCCTGCACCTGTTCGGCAACATGCTTTTTCTCTGGATCTACGGTGACAACGTGGAGCAGCGGCTCGGTCATGGACGCTACCTGTTCTGGTACATGACCACCGGTGTGGCAGCCACTCTGTTTCATGCGGCTTTCTTCCGGCAATCGCAGCTCCCACTCGTTGGGGCATCGGGTGCAATCTCCGGAGTGCTCGGTTTCTACTTCCTGTGGTTCCCGTACAACCAGGTCCGTTTGCTCGTCTGGTGGTTTCCCTTCTACATGCGGGTCATCTCGCTCTCGGCACGTTTCGTCCTGGGCGTCTTCATCCTGCTCGACAATCTCCTGCCCTTCCTTTTGACACGTGGCAACGGTGGTGCTGGAGTCGCCTTCGGAGCACATATCGGGGGATTCCTCACCGGCCTGTCGGTCGCCTGGTGGATGGACTACCGCAAGCTCAGCGCCCCGGCAGGCGAGTACATATCGGGTGTAAAGAGAGAGGAAAGTGACCGTCCAGCGGGGGACCGACTGCGTGAAGCGATCGACCAGCACCGTATGGCCGAAGCAGCCCAGCTTTATCTATCGCTCAGTGCGCGACACAGCCGGCGCCTCGTAGGGGCAGAAGAGCTGCTCGGGATCGGTCACTGGCTTCTAGCAAACGATCGGCCTCGAGCGGCCCTCGCCGTCTTCCTCCGACTGCTCCGGGACTACCCCCGTGGCAGTTACGCCGCCGAAGCGCATCTGCGTGCAGGACTCATCCTGCTGCAACACCTGGGCGAAGATACCGCTGCCTATCAGCACTTCGTCGATGCACTCGAGAGCGACCCCACCCCTACTGTCGAACACCAGGCGCGCGCCGCCTTGCAAGGCATTGCCGCACGCCAGAAATTCAAGCCGGGCCGAACGGGATTCCAAGGCGGTTCGTAAAGAACGACAGTGATTACGTAGACTTATGCAAAGAAAACCAAACAGGAAAATGTTTTGAATTTACTACTTGTGCCAACTATGACACCTGTTGTAGAAATGACGCTTGTTAAAAGAGTGACGATCGCTTGGAGGGAATGACGGGGCTGTTCGGACATTCCGCTTGACCCAGACCTCCTCTACCATAATCGCGGGTCCCACAATCAGTTCGATGGACCCACCTTGTGCCGAGCGTACTGGCCACGCGTCAGATTGGGCACACTTCCCGAACGAAAAACCAACCGGAGAGATCATGATCAGTAGAATCGTTCAGCCGTTTGTGCGGTGGAATTTACAGTTGACGAAAACGTCGCAAGCAAAACGGGCTTCAGAAGGATCCCAGGCTGCCGAGTCATCCGAAACAAGGGGTTTTCGGGAACGACTGCGTTCGACCCTGTCCCTCATCCTCATGGCCGGATTGGTCGTAGCCGCACCGGCACAGGGCATGGCCGCCATTGCACAGACATTTTTCGTCCCCATGCCCGAGGATCAGATCCGCTCGATTTTCCTCAAACTCTACACATCGACCGGCCCACAGTTTGAAAGCATCGTTTCCATCGTCGCCTCCAGCCCGGGCACCATCATCTATTACGATCACTGGGAAGATGGATACGAGGTGGACATCGAGCATCCGGTCCAGCCAACGACTCTCGTGTGGGGCGACAATAATCCGGCCAATGGCATTCCGCCCGGATACGGAACGGATCTCCTGACCACCGGCAGCGTGGTTTCGTTGCGCAATCAGGTCAATCTTCCCCGCAACCCGAGCATATTGCGCTTCGATGGCCGAGACAAATTCGCGGTCACCAAGGCCGTCACCGTGTCACGTGGGGCATGGGCTACAAATCCAGGTTCGGTCCTCGCGGGAGCGATCAATGTACCGGCGGTCCGTGATTACGGCACGAGTTTCGTGGTTCCTCTGGGGCAGTATCCGGCGTCATCCTACAATTCGATGTTCGAAAACGTCGGACTCCTCGTCATGGCTTCGGAAAACGGTACGACTGTTCGAATCGACAGGGACGCCGACGGTACCGAGGAAACCATCGTCGCACTGAATCAGGGCGAGAGCTACGTCATCAACACGGGTGTCCTGACAGGCGCTACCATCAACTCTGACCACCCGATCCAGGTACATGTCATCACAGGTGATGTAGGCGCGAACTATGAAAGTCGCTGGTACGCCGTACGACCGCTCTCGCGATGGGGCTCGAGCTACTATACCCCCGTCGGCACGGCAGCCGACGGCGATCAGACGTACGTGTTCCTATTCAACCCCGGCAATTCGCCCCTGACTGTTTCCTACGAAAACAAGATCAACAGCGGCACCTTCACCGTTCCACCGGGTGACATCTATCAGTACCTCATGCCGCAAAACTCCGGAGCACACTTTTATACGAGCGGCGCTCCGTTTTACGCGGTATCAACAGTCGGCGCAAAACCTTCGGCGAACAACATCCACGACTGGGGTTTCGATCTTACGCCGGAAGGGGCGCTGACCACTCAGGCCGTGGTCGGCTGGGGTCCGGGAAGTAGCGATCTGACCCAGAACGGCAGCCCTGTCTGGGTGACGGCTGTACGACCCACCACCGTCTACATCGATTACGACGGCGATCCAGCTACAGGCCCTCTCATCGACCCGAACAACAACCGATACGATGTGGCCCTCAATCTGACGGCCTTCGATTCGCAGCGTGTCTTCGATCCTGACAGAGATCAGACGGGCATGAAGCTCTACACGCTCGACGGGACGCTCATAGCCGCGGTCTGGGGTCAGGACCCTGCAACAGCAGGTGCAGGCAACCCGTTTCTCGACATGGGTTATACGATTTTGCCGTTTCCAATCCCGGTGATCACCAAGTCATCGCGACTCCTCACGGACGTCAACGGCAACTCCCTCATCGATCCTGGCGATGCCGTCCAATACACAATCCGCGTGAACAACACTGGCATCGCCACGCTGGGCAACGTCATTGTGGTGGATCCATTGCCCGTAGAACTGAATTACGTGGCGCTGTCCACGACATTCAATGGAAATCCCATCGGAGACGACCTGACGGGTGCGACGCTCTTCCCCCTGGACGAAACCGGCTACACGATTCCTGTCATTCCGCCGGACGAGTTTTCAGAACTCACATACGTCGTCACCGTGAACCCCGGTGCGTCACAAGTTACGAATGAGGTGGTTGCTGAAGGGGGCGTTGACCCGATTGAGACCGATCACACGATCACGGTGAACTCGGGTGCCACGCCCTGCACGCTATCTTTCACCAATGCGGCAGGAACACCCGTCAGCGGATACACGCCGGGGCAACTGATCTATGTAACGGTCAACGATCCGGACCAGAATCTGAATGCCGGCGTCGCAGAGACCGTACTGGTCTATGTGACCAATCCGAGTACCGGAGACGTGGAGCCACTCACGCTTCTGGAAACATCCGCATCGTCGGGTACTTTCCGCAACGTCACAGGTCTGCCTTTCTCTCCTTCGAGTGGACAGTCCCCGGGCGACGGGATCCTGTACGGTACGGTGGGGCATTCGATCACCGCGGACTACACCCACTCCCATTTCGCGGGAAGTTGCACACAGACACGACCTCTGGTCCAACCGACGATCACCAAGCCTCTCTACCTGAGCACGGGGCAGACCCTGGATCGTGAGGATCCGGCACACGTTTCGCCCCCGGACCTGACGACTGAAACGACGGCGGTTCTCGGCATCGGCAGCGGCTCTGTGAGCGTGCTGTCGACGACCTCGGGCAGTGGCAGTACGTCCAGCCTCGTCATCTCCCATACAACTGCGGTCAACGCCAATCTGATGCTCGTCGGTATCGCCGTTGGTGGAGATCAAGATACCGGCTCCAATCTGATCACCACCATCAGTGGGGTCACTTACGGCTCCCAGACGATGACTCTGGTCGGCACGGTGGTCGACGGTACCAGCTCGGTCCGTAGTGCCATCTACTCATTGGAGAACCCGACGCCTGGCACGGCGAATGTCACCGTGACACTGGCCGCTTCTCGGCCCGTAGTGGCGGGAGTGACCACATTCAGCGGTGCTGATACAAGCAATCCTCTCGGCACGTACGCATCGGCCGGCAGCACGGATCCCCAACCATCGACACGGCCGAGTGTGACGGTGTCCTCGGCAACCGGCGAACTCGTCTATGATTCCGTGGCGATCGACGCCGATGGTAATACGCCGCCCGTCCCGACCCCCGGTTCCGGCCAGACTCCCCTTTGGAACCAGACTTCCACGAACCGTGTGCGTGGACAGTCGAGCACCAAAAACGCCAGCGCACCGACGACGACGATGTCATGGACCTGGAGTGGCGACAACCAGCAATGGGCCATTGGGGCGGTACCCATCAAGCCTGCGCCTGGCGGTGTTGCCACGGTTACCTTCACCCAGAGTCCGGTGATGAGCGGCGCGCTCGTGCTACCCGCCGGTGGCCTGGTGGGTGTCACCACCTACGTCCATGTGGTGAGCGGCACGATGCCGGTGAACCCGTCGATCACGGCGATCCTCAAGCGTAACGGCACACCCTTCGCGACATTGACAAACCCGACGTACGGCTCGGGAACACTCACCTGGAGCACGTCACTGGGAAGTCAGGTCAACATCAGTGCCGGAGACACAATCAGCCTCGACATCACCACCGCACAAAGTGGCGTCACCTTCACCATCGACTACGACAGCAACACGGCACCGTCTCACATCTCTCTTCCGGTACAGGCAGCCATCACCGTGGCCTCCCTCGATGTGTACGATGCTCCTTACCCAGGCGGCAACCTGGTGGTTGGTGGCCTCAGTGGCGGCACCTACTATATCCGTACCACGGCGAGCGATCCGTTCGGACCTACCGACATCACGAGCGTCGATCTGTCGATCAATGGTCCGGTTCCGGTCAACGTCACACTGAACGACGCCTACGTCGTCGATTATCCGACACCAACAGCGAAGACCTATGAATACGCCTGGTCGACTTCGACCCCTGGCGCCTACCACATCACGGTCATCGCCCATGAGGGCTACGAAGGCACAGTAGCCGATACGGCCGGCACCCCGTTCCCTGTGAGCGAGTTGGACACCGGCACACCGAGCACCACCGAGTTCACCACTGGGCCGAACGGGCCACACACAGGAACGTATGCTCCAGATGAGCAAGTCTGCGTGCGAGTCACCGATCTTGACCAGAACACCGACCCGCTGGTCGTGGAAACCATCACTGCGGTGATCACGGCAACTTCGGGCGATTCCGAAACGATCACGCTCACGGAGACCGGACCGAACACGGGCGTCTTCACGGCGTGCATCAATGCCAGCAGCACCGTGAACAGCAACGGGGTCGTGTACGCACCGCCGGGCACACAGCTCACGGTGACCTATGTCGATCCAGACGATCCATCCGATACGTCGAATGACCATGCGATCGTGCCAACGGCCACACCGTCGGTCGCCATCATGAAGACTCGTGTCCTTCCAGCCGACGGCACGGCCCTGGTGGGGGATACGGTACGTTTCAGCATCCTTGTCACCAACACGGGCGGAAGC
>CAZEWD010000183.1:0-6503 GCA_964515725.1 uncultured Binatia bacterium (SeqCode) | reverse complement strand
CCCCTGCGGCGGGATTTACGGATGACCCCAATATTGTGTTTGCTCCGCACAACTATGCCGAGTCGATCGATGCGTCGGTGATCGAAGAGACATTCGCGCGCGCCGTGGCCGACTCCACGCGTTATGGATCGACATTCTGGGTCGGGGAGTATGGTTGGTTCAGTGAACCTGCCAGGAACAAGGAGAAACTCATCCGCTATGCCCGGGAGGAGGATCGGCTGTTGGTGGGCGGCGCCTGGTGGCAGTGGAAGCAGGCCTGCGGGGATCCTCACAGCATCGGAAAGCAGGGTGGCACACCGCCGGCAGAACTGATCCATCTGAATTATTCGAGATGTCCCGGTGATATCGATCTGGGCCCGGTTCCGGAATGGAAGGTCGTCCTCTCGCGGGCCTATCCGCGTGCTACACCGGGACGCATCGAGCGTTTTTCGAGCGACGGAGATTCTGGAATCATGGAAATGGATGTGACGAACTCCCGCTCTGGTGAACTCGACATCTGGGCTCCATCGCACGGAGTACGGCCACCGTTGGTGACCGGTGAGGGTGTGGAGAACCTCCGCGTCGTCTCATCGGCCGGGGGTTGGCGGATCTTTGCCTCGGTACGTGGTGACTATCGTCTGCGGATCCAGCCTGATTCCTGAAGGTACGAGCTGTCTGGCGCTGGAGGTATTTCCTGGCACACTGGGGACAGGATTCCAGTATACTGCAAGTACACATCCGGTCTCCTCTGGAGCCGAAACGATGCGGGTGATAACCGAGTCTCCGCATGAAGTTTGGCATCGATCGCCTGCTCGATGAGCGTGCATTGCGCCGGCCACTGGCTGGCCGGCGTGTGGCTTTGTTGGCGCACCCGGCCTCCGTCACTGCATCACTCGAACACTCGCTCGATGCGTTGGCACGCACCGGGGAGATCCATCTCACGGCAGCGTTTGGACCACAGCACGGACTGCGTGGTGACAAGCAGGATAACATGGTGGAGTCGGAGGACTTCATTGATCCCGCCCATGGCATCCCCGTGTTCAGTCTGTACGGGAACGTGCGCCGGCCGGCGCCGGCGATGATGGAGACGTTCGATGTCCTCCTCGTCGATCTGCAAGACCTGGGGACGCGTGTCTACACCTTCATCACCACACTCCGTTATGTACTCGAAGCGGCCGCCGCGCATCGCAAGTCGGTGTGGATCCTCGATCGCCCCAACCCGGCTGGAAGACCGGTGGAGGGCACCCTGCTACGTCCGGGCTGGGAGAGTTTTGTCGGGGCTGGCGGCCTGCCGATACGACACGGTTTGACACTGGGTGAGTTGGCGGACTGGTTCGTACAGACGCTGCGACTCGATGTCGAGTACCGTGTGATTCCGATGGAAGGCTGGATGCCCTTCGCTGCACCCGGATTCGGTTGGCCACTTGGAGAACGAAGTTGGGTGAATCCCAGCCCGAATGCATCGAACCCATGGATGGCCCGCTGCTACCCGGGTACGGTAATGGTCGAAGGGACGTTCCTCTCGGAAGGGCGCGGTACGACGCGGCCCCTTGAAGTGCTCGGTGCGCCAGAACTCGATGCGCAGGAATGGATCCGAGAGATGCAAGAACTTTGTCCGGACTGGATTAAAGGCTGCCGCCTGCGACCGATCTGGTTCGAACCGACGTTTCACAAGCACTCGGGGAAGTTGTGTTCCGGGATGCAGATCCATGTTGATGACCCGGCGTACACGCACGATGCTTTTCGACCGTGGCGTCTTGTAGCGCTCGCCTTCAAGGCGCTGCGCAAATGCCGGCCGGAATTCGAGCTGTGGCGTGACTTTCCTTACGAGTACGAGCACCATCGTCTGGCGATCGATTTGATCAATGGCAGCGACCTGTTGCGGCGATGGGTCGACGATGCGGCTGCCGGACCGCCGGATCTGGATGCCGTTGCAACCAGGGACGAGAACGAGTGGTGCGCACAACGCGAGCCGTTTCTGCGCTATCGGTGATGGGATGGGGTTGACGATAGCCAGTGAGATGGTGGCCAAGGGCGTGGAAGTGCAAGACGCCCTTTCTGCCCTGCGACTCTTTGCGTACACCATGGTTGAGAGGTGTGGGAACGAAGGGGGATGAAGATGCGCGCGATCACTGAGATCGGTCCAAAAACCAGGCTCTGTGCTTTGATCGGGAACCCGGTGGAGCATTCGATGTCACCTGCGATCCATAACCGGGCTTTTGCGGAACTTGGTCTGGATTACGTGTATGTCGCTTTCCGTGTTGAAGACGTCCGTGCCGCATTGGCGGGAATGCGGGCGCTCGAGAATTTCCGTGGCATGAGTGTCACGATTCCGCACAAGATGGCCGTGATCGAGTGTCTCGATGAGGTGGAGGAGGTCGATCGAGGCATTGGCTCGGTCAACACCGTTGTCAGCGAAGGTGGCCGCCTGAAGGGATACGGGACCGACGGTCCGGGGGCGCTGAAGGCGCTTTCAGATGCGGGTGTGGCGCTCGATGACCGCAAGGTGACGATTCTTGGCTCGGGCGGCGCTGCCAGAGCGATTGCATTCACGCTGGCGACACGCACCCGGCTGCGCGAACTCATTCTTCTCGGTGTTGTCGAACCGGAACTGGCAGCTCTTGTCGACGACTTGAAGCGGAGAGTCGGAGCTCCGGCTCATTGCGAGATTCTGACGCAGGATTCCCTGGCCGCCCATTTGAAACAGAGCCAGGTGCTGATCCACTGTACTCCCGTGGGCATGCATCCAAAGGTGGACGAGAGTGTCGTTCCCGCGGCAATACTGCATCGTGATCTGGCGGTGATGGATATTGTCTACAACCCGCTCAAAACGAGACTCCTGGCTGATGCCGAGGCGCGTGGCCTGACGACCGTGTCGGGCCTAGATATGTTCGTCAATCAGGCGGTGTTGCAGTTCGAATTATGGACTGGCCGGACAGCTCCGCGTGACGTCATGCGTGAGGTAGTGCTCGACCGGCTGGGCGGCTGAAAGGGCAGGAGGACTACGGCCATGAACCTCGGCTTGATCGGATACTGTGGCGCGGCTCCTCGCGCAACACCTCGGAATGCGTTGTGTGAGTCTCGACGAGGAAATCGTACGCGAAGCCGGTCGATCCATTCCCGAGATCGTCAAGGAGCACGGTTGGCCGTGGTTCCGTGATCTCGAGACGGCGATCACCAGACGTTTTTCTGCAGAAGACGGTCTGGTGATCGATACGGGTGGTGGAGTGATCCTGCGATCGGAAAACGTGGAGAATCTGCGACGGAACGGCAAGCTTTTCTGGCTACGTGCGTCAGTGCCGTCGATTGTGGAAAGAATTGCAGGCGGCACGGAACGGCCGGCCCTCACTTCGGGAAAGACTTTTACCGAGGAAGTCGAGGAGGTTCTGCGAGAACGGACTCCCCTTTATAAAACTGCAGCGGATTTTACGGTCGACACCGACGATGTGTCACCCGAAGAGGTAACGGCGCAGATCGAACGATCGTTTCTCGAAGGGGGAAACTCCAACCGTTCCGCCTGACTGCGGGTACCCCTCGATTCATTGCACGTAGGATTCGATCGATTCGCGTAGGGTGCGAAAAATCCAGGCCCGCTTGGCGTCATCGGACTCCAGCAAGGTAATACGGAAGCCGTGGTGGTGGCACTGGAATCCCGTCAGTGGCACGACGACGATGCCGGTCGCTCCCATGAGGTAGTAGACGAACCGCTTGTCGGGAGCCACGCCTTTCACCATGTCCTCGATGCGCTCGCGCACGGCGCGATTCTCGATCGGCAAGCTTTGACGGTCGTTGAGTATTCCGTCCCGGAACATCACGGTGAAATAGAAAGCGCCACCGGGCTTGTTGGTGACGATACTGTCACATCCGGCGAAAGCGGCGACTGCCTCGTTGGCGCGTGCCTCGAAAAGATTCTCTCGTGTGTGGAGATGACCGGCGTAGCGGGGATCTCCCATGACCCGCGGAATTGACATTTGCGGGAGTGTGGTGCTGGACACTTCGAGCCGCTTGGCGGCCAGCAGGCTCGTGCAGTAGCGCGAGAAGTTCTCGTCGCGTTTACGATTGAGGATTTCGATCCAACCGCAGCGCGAGCCGGGCCAGGGGTATTCTTTGCTGATGCCGCGCATGGCGATGGTGGGAACATCGCCCACCCACTGGCTGGCATGCATGCGGCCACCGCCGTAGACGATATGGGCGTAGATCTCGTCGGTAATGATGAAACAGTCGTGCTGCCGCGCGATTTCGGCGATTTCTTCGAGAAGAACCCGCGGATAGACGGCGCCAGTCGGATTGTCGGGGCTGAGGAGCAGGATCCCCGCAATCGAGTCATTGTATTTGACCTTCATGCGGATGTCTTCGACATTGGGCAGCCATCCATTGAAGGGATCGAGATCATAGGTGAGATGTTTGTATCCGCTACTGGCCGACTCCGCCGAACTGTGCGTGCTGTATGCGGGGGATGGGCCCAGCACACGCGCTTCCCGGCGGAGTTGGCCGTAAACCTTGGAGACTGCGTCACCCAGTCCATTGAAGAAGAGAATGTCGGAGGGTGTGATCTGGACTCCGCCGGGACGCTCGTTGGCACTTGCCGCGAGAAACTCGCGCGTTTCGAGCACACCTTCTGTATCGCAGTAGGCCCACGACCTCGGCTGATCGACCAGGTCGCGAACGATATCCCGGATCCACTCGGGCGGAGCCTCTCCTTTCTGAATTGGATCGCCGATGTTCTCCCAGGTTACTTTCACGCCGAGTTTTTCGATCTCGCGAGCTACGGCAACGATCTCACGGATTTCATAAGTCAGACTGCCCGCACCGGCATGTACGATATCGCGTCGCATACTTCCGTTTTTCCTACCCTTCATCGCAAGGCGATGAGCTTCCCATTGAAGTGCCGCGCTAGCCTAGATGGTTGACCCGCCGCCGCGCAATGATTGTCGTGGATTCTGTGTTCACGAATGGCGAAGGATGATGAAGGAACGTGCCGGTGAAGGTAACGCCGGGAGCCGCGGATACGGCGAATCGGTAGAGTTCCGCCAAATGCTTCCCCCAGCCGATCGACTCCAGCACCGTGGCAAAATTTCCTTCCAGTGGAGACCGTATCGAGAGGCTCTCCCCAGAAAACGGGTGTGTGAGATGCAGTGCAGTGCAGGCCAGAAGCAAGCGGTTCGACCCGAAGCGCTCGGTGAACAGCCGGTTATGCTTGCTTTTGCCGTAGGTCGTATCGCCGATGATGGGATGTGAGATGTGCTTGAGGTGGCGGCGGATCTGGTGCCGGCGTCCGGTGGCTGGCGTTACGTGCAGCAGCGCGTAGCGGCTCGTTGGATAACGGTCCACACGGTAGGGCAGTTCGACTTCCGCCAGGCGCTGAAAAAATGTCTGTGCCGGCCGCAAGATCTCGGCAGTGTCCGCATTGCCGGCATCTTCTGCGCGGCGCAGGAGGGGAGAAGATATGCTTCCCCGGAGTGGCGGTACGCCACGGACCACTGCCAGGTATTCCTTGCAGACCTGTTGCCGTTCGAACAGGGAAGAGAGCCGTCTTGCGGCTTCCAGGTCGAGAGCGAACAGAATTACACCGGAGGTCGCCTTGTCGAGCCGATGTACCGCATGGATCTGCCTGCCGATCTGTTGGCGCACGCGCTGAAACAGAAACTCGCGTTCGTGTGCGTCGAGTCGCGTGCGATGGACCAGCAATCCCGAGGGTTTGTGGACCGCCACCAGATGTTCATCCTGAAACAGGATGGGAACCCGCGACATCCTCGGGGCATGCCCACCATCAGACATCCGTGTTTCGCCGGGCATCGTTGGCTTGCGCTAGCTGCCGCTGTTCATTCCCGCAATCTCGTCGAAGACGTCGAAGACGGCACCGTGGACCCACCCCACGCGCAACACAGCGCCTGTCTCGATCGGCGATACGATGAATCTGCCAGGTTGCCTCCGTTCGATCGTTGCGTTACCCGGGCGGTCCATGAGATGGCCCCGGATGTCGCGGGCGATACGTTCTCTGCAACCGGGATACATCCCGGTGCGGAGACGATGGTTGAAATGAATGAATCGTCCCTTGGCGGTGCTCTCTTGGCTCCGCAAGGGCCTAAATCAGTTGAGAGAAGAGAGAAAGGGAGATGTGGAAGATGCGGTTTGCGGGTGTTGGAATTGGAGTGATGGCGACAGTGCTGCTGGCGGGGTGCGCCACGAGCAAGATCGCCTACAAACCCTCTGGTGTTGCTGCTCCTGCTGCAGCGAAGTCCGTAGCGCTGACGGTTGTCGATGCGCGTCCTGCCGATAAGGGTGGCAGCGATAAGGCGCAAGTCGGACAGGTACGTGGGCAGTACGGTATTCCGGGTGCCGTGAAGGATTCGAACATTGCCGTGGTTCAAAAGACTGTAACCGAGGCCACGGAGGATTCCTTGCGGCAAGCCGGCATTGGCGTCCAGGCGGGTGGCAATCGAACACTCGTGGCAAAGGTCAAGCACTTCTGGATGGACGGGTTTCAGGGATACAAGGGGACAGTCGTGGTCAGCTATTCGCTT
>CAZEWD010000182.1:0-6534 GCA_964515725.1 uncultured Binatia bacterium (SeqCode) | reverse complement strand
GATTCCTGTGACCTTGTCACATCTGGGTGAGTTCCACGTATACAATGCCCTGGCGGCCGTCGCAGCCGGACAGGTTCTGAAGGTCGGTGCAGAGGCAATCCAGACCGGCCTCGCAAATACACCTGGAGTCCCTGGACGTCTCGAACCCGTGCAATGCGGTCAGGATTTCGGAGTCGCGGTCGACTATGCACACAAACCTGATGCTCTGAAGCGGCTGTTGGAGAGTGTGCGCCGGCTTACCGTGGGCAGAGTCCTGACCGTCTTCGGCTGCGGAGGGGACCGCGACAGAGGGAAACGGCCGATCATGGGACAGATCGCCGCAGAACTGAGCGATCTCGTGATCGTCACCTCCGACAATCCCCGCACCGAGGAGCCGGAAAGGATCATTGCTGACATCCTCGAAGGGGCACGCACCGCTGCCGAACCTCACAGGCTGCTCGTCGAGCCCGATCGAGCACGAGCGATCCAGCTTGCCATCGCAGAGGCAGAGCCGGGCGACTTTGTCGTCATTGCCGGCAAAGGGCACGAAACCACCCAGACCTTTGCGGATCACAGAATCGACTTTGACGATCGCAAGGTTGCGCGCGCAGCGCTTCTTGCACGGAATGCTCACACACCGGTATGAGCAGATAGCGACCGGAATGGAGGATTTTCATGCGCGGTTTGATGATGGACTACCCACTCGGCATTTCACACATCCTGCAGCGTGCCGGCCGGCAGTTCGGAAATAAGACGATCTACTCCCGCACACCGAAGGGAATGTTCCAGTACAGCTATGCAGACCTCTACCGCCGGACCCGCCGGTTGGCGAACGCCCTCGAAAAACTGGGCATCGCCCCCGGAGAGCGGGTTGGCACATTCGCCTGGAACACGCACCGGCATCTGGAGCTCTATCTCGGCGTGCCGAGTAGTGGCCGTGTTCTTCACACCTTGAACATCAGACTCTTCCCGGAACAGATCAGCTATATCGTCAACCATGCCGACGATGCGGTCATCTTCGTCGATGACGTACTCGTACCAGCCATGGAGAAACTCGCACCTGAGCTGCAACGTGTGCGCGGATATGTCGTGATGGGTGACGGCCCACTGCCCAAGACGAGCCTGACGCCCGTGTATCGTTACGAGGATCTTCTGGCGGAAGTGTCAGAAGACTACGACTGGCCGCAACTCGACGAGAATACCGCAGCAGGCATGTGCTATACGTCGGGAACGACCGGAAACCCCAAGGGAGTCGTCTACAGTCACCGTGCTCTGGTTCTGCAAAGTATCTTACAGTGTGCGGTGGATTCGTTCGGCCTTGGGGAGGCCGACATCATCCTGCCCGTAGTACCGATGTTTCACGCCAATGCCTGGGGATTGCCGTATACAGCAACGATGGCGGGAGCTTCGCAGGTCTATCCCGGGCCTCAACCAACCCCGGCGGATCTGTGTGAATTGATCGAGACCTATCGGGTGAGTGTGACCGCCGGTGTGCCGACGATTCTTTTCGGCATGCTCGGGGCTCTCGAACAGAAACGGTACGATATTTCCTCACTGCGCTGCCTGCCGTGCGGTGGCTCTGCGGTTCCCGAAGCGCTGATCAAGTCGTTCGATGCGCTCGGTGTCCCGGTCGTGCAGGCCTGGGGAATGACCGAAACATCACCGCTGGCGACGGTCGGTAAAACGCTGAGCGTGATGGATAGCTGGAGTGAAGACGAGCGCCGGGCCGTGCGCATCAAGCAGGGATTGGCAGTGCCCTTCGTCGATATGCGTATCGTGGGTGATAATGGAGTCGAACAACCGTGGGACGGTACCAGCCTGGGTGAACTGCAGGTGCGCGGACCGTGGATCGCGGGCGAATATTACAACGACGAGCGTTCCGCAGCCGCCTTCGACCGCGGCTGGTTCAAGACGGGCGATATCGCCAACATCGACTCGATGGGCTACCTGCAAATCGCCGATCGAGCCAAGGATGTCATCAAGAGTGGTGGCGAATGGATCTCCAGCGTCGAGCTGGAAAACGCCATCATGGGACATCCACAAGTGCTCGAGGCCGCGGTAATCGGGCTGCCCCATGAACGTTGGCAGGAGCGTCCCCTGGCATGTGTCGTGCCGAAACCCGGGACCGAACCGACGAAGGAGTCGATTCTCGAGTATCTCTCCACCCGTGTCGCCAAGTGGTGGATGCCGGAGGATGTGGTGTTCGTCTCCACCATCCCCAAGACCAGTGTGGGCAAATTCGCCAAACGCGAGCTGCGAGAACAATTCAAGGATTACCACTGGAGTGCATAGGTGAGGCTACCTTGAACGCGGGAGTTGTTCTCACAACGAGCCCGGAGACCTGAGCCATTTCGGCACAGAACCTGTTCTGGTGACGGACGAGCCTCTGCAACCACATCAAAACGTGCGGATGGATCTGTCCTAAAGCGAGGAACGGATTTTGCGATAGACCGGTCCCGGTAGGCTGGTATGAAAAGCGATTCCCCCTCCGCTTCGGGTCGAAAGAACGGACTCATCATCCATCCCCTGCACTGGGAGGACGTCGATGCAGTGGCGGAAATGCTGACACACGCCTTCGCCGATGATCCTCTCGTCCACGCCATCTGCACAGCCCCTGCAAGACGCAGAAACACACAGATTCTCTGGAACTTCCGAATGGCAACGCGCGCCCACGCGTTGTCGCCTCAACCCGCCTGGATCCTGTCAACTCCAGCCGTGCACACGCTCGGAGTCGTGCTTGTCTCGCAGCCCAGCATGCGGCTCCAGGCGCTACCGGATATCTGGTTCACCGTACGCGGCCTGTTCCACATTGGATGGGAATGCGCCCGGCGGGGTATCGAGGCAGCAAAGCAAATCGCGGCACACGCGCCACCCCCTCCCTTCACATACGTTCGTACCCTGGGGATCGAGGTGGAATCCCAACGCCGTGGCTACGGCTCACGATTGTTGCAACATGCCATCGCGCAAGCGTGCGAGGAATGGCCTGTGTATCTGGAAACCGCCAAACGGCAGAACATCGATTTCTATCAACAGAACGGGTTTGAGTGCATCGGGGAATTCACTTGCCTCGGGGTCTCCATATGGCGGATGCTCAGAAAACCCACCGGCGACGGACCGCCGGTCCTGCAGGGTAAGCCCTGAAACACAGAGCATTCGGGTTGCCCGCCTGAAACGATTGGGCTAGACAGCAGCGGACAGAGGAACGACGTGCACGGGGCTGTAGCTCAGTTGGGAGAGCGCTTGAATGGCATTCAAGAGGTCGACGGTTCGACTCCGTTCAGCTCCACTTCTACCCAGAGTCGGACGTCGCTGATGGGACTGAGCTACCGCCTCCTTCGCCTGCTGCCCCTCCTGGTGATTCTGCTCTCCTTGCTGGCCAACACCGGTTGCGCCAGCCGTGATCCGTATTCGTCTCGCGTTGAGCAGAGATCTTCGATCGAACGCCCCGCGCGGACCATCGAAGAAGAGACGGAGTGGTACGATCACATCGGCCAGGTGGGAGTCGTGCTGCTCGTCGTCGGCTTGGCCGTCGGCGGGATTCTGGTGCCGCTCTTCCTGCTCAACTGAAAACGCCGGTTCCGCGGAACATGCATCGAATCGGAATTTTCGGTAAACGGACCGAATGCGGGTCCTTCTCGCTGCAACCGTCGCACTGAACCTTGGCGGGATTTCGGCAGCCAGCGCTACCGTACTGCCGCGGTACGAGATCCGTGCCACCGTCACACGCCTGCCTCCTCGCATCGCAGGAAATGTGACGATTCATTTCGCCAACTCCACAGATCATTTGCTCGATCACGCCGTCCTGTTCCTGTTTCCGAATCGATTTTCAGGTCCGGAGCTGGACACCGGCGTCAATGACTTCAATCGCCCTTTCGTCTACCCGGAACAGGAATTTGATCCTGGTGGTCTTCGTATCGAGGTCCGGGATGCCTCTGCCGCCAACTCGGACCTTCTCCCCCAGCAACCGGTCCAAGCAGCGCACCTGTGCGCTGGCTGTGCGGTGCGTGTTCCACTGCTCCCGCCGCTCCCTCCCGGTGAGTTCCGCACCCTTTCGATCGATTTCCAGACCACGATCCCCTATCGGTTCGGCAGTTTCGGCTGGTTTGACGAGCAACTCACACTGGCCGGCGGCTGGCATCCGATGCTCGCCACGCTTGGCGGCGGCGGATGGGAAACCGACTCTCACCCGCCAGCGGCGCAATTCGAAGTCCATCTGGACTTTCCCGAATCTCCACACGTGATTCTGAATGGTATCGAAGCTGTGCATACGCGCCATCTCGATACCGAGATCGATCATGCGCATTTCCTCACTCTCATTGCCGCAAGCCACTTCGAACGGCGAACCACAGAGGTGGGGAGGACTCGCATCGAGTTGCTGACTCCCCCGGCACGGCGATTCTCACGGGTGAGTGGCCAGGCGGATCCGCCCGAGCAGCTCCTGGAAACGCTTGCTGATGCCGTACGCCATGCGCCAGCGGCACTTGGAACACCGCCCGATTCACTACTCGTTGTCCAGGCTCCCTTACGGATGCAGCTCGTTGCCCCGGCCGAAGGAATGTTGGTTGTTTCCGACCGTGCCATCAAAGTTCACTATCTCCTGCGGCCCTACCACGAACGGCACATTGCCCGGGCCATCTACCAGGAGTGGCTGCACCGCGACCCACAGAGGCGAAGAGATGACGACGACCGGTGGGTGACGCGCGGTACGGCACAGACCCTTGCGGACCGGTACATGGGTCAGCGCCCACCGGTCCGGTCCGTGCAGGAATGGATCGATCAGTTCAATACGTTTGCGATCGTCGATCGATTCGAAACGGCACCGCGCATCCCCTTTGTCGACACCTTTTTCGAGAAGCGCACCGAGGACGACGAACTGCACGAACAGATCGACTCCTTCAACAACGACCTGCCACCGGGCGATGTCGTCTTCAACAAACTGAAGGACTCCCTCGGAGAGGCGCGTTTCGGCGAAATTCTCGATTCGTATTTGAAGGGCAAGGAACCGTTCCGCATCCATCTGCGACGGTCCTGTGGCGATCCCTGTCTGAGACAAGCGGAGCAGTGGCTGTCGCCCTATCCGCTCATCAACTACTCGCTGGAAGACGTCGAACGGAACGAGCCGTCAGAGTCTGGCTATCGCCAATCGTTCACACTGCGCCGTGAAAGCAGTCGTCCGGTCTCCGAACCCGTGGATGTCTCTCTGCGCAGTCTCGGCGGTGAGATCGTGCGCGTGCGCTGGACCGGTGAGGGCGATGCAAAGCGGTTTGCGATCGACACTCGCGAGCGCGTCTTTCGCATCGAGCTCGACCCGTCACGGCGTCTCATCGAAACGACACGGGCCGACAATGCGCATCTGGCCGAGATCCAGTTCGTGATCGACAGTGCGGAAATGGAAGTCACCTCGACCGAATTCGGATTCGCGGCGCTGGGTGTGGTGCGCCAACGATACGACTATCGAAAAGACTTCGGCATTGCTGCACTCTACAGCGATCGTGGTATCGGTGTTGCGGTAGGGCCACGCTTACACTGGGGTATTCCGGTCGATGCGAACACGTATCGTCACAACTTCTTCGGGTACTACACGATTACGGCGCTCGACGGCTCCTTCGATGACAAGAGTCGCCCCGGAGTCCGGACCCGTGGCCACAGCAACGGAATCGGCTTCCGCTACGACTACAGCACGGTATACGGGTACGACAATCCGACCGACACGGTCCGTTTCCGGATGTTTGGCGATTGGTTCGACACAGCGATGGGCAGCACCTACGACTATGCCGACTGGGGTGTTGCGGCGACGATCACCACACCGATCCGGACACCGCGCACCGTGTTGGCCTTCGATACACTGAACGGCTTCTCCCGTCCCCTCGGGAACAGCGTGGTACCCTTGCAGGGACAGTTCAGTCTGGGCGGATCACGATCGATCCGCGGCATTGGCGCCCAGGAGGAATTGAGGCGCAATATCTTTCTGTTGCGTGCCGAAATCCGCCGCAGCCTCTATCCGGAAGTGGATCTGAACATGCTCGACATGGCAGTGATCCGGCGCTGGCAGATCCGCCTTTTCGTCGATGCAGGACAGGTGAGCAATTCGGCCGGCGCAGTCTACGATCCGCGGCGTTACGCAGTCGGTGTCGGGACGGGAATCGCTTTCACCTATGAGGTCTTCGGCTTCTTTCCGGCCCAGGCCTATCTCGAAGTGGCAACTCGCGTCGATCGTACAGATTCCCTGAAAGACGTGCAGGTTCTATTTGGCAGCCGCCAGGCTTTCTGAGAGAACCACCCGTCGATGGCACAGGAACAGGAGCGGCGGGCAGTCATCACGGGATGCGGGGTCATTTCCCCGTTGGGAAACGATGTCGAGTCGTATTGGAATGGACTCCTCGCCGGACACAGCGCCATTGCCCCGATTCGTAATTTCGATGTGACGGATCTGACGATGGCGCAGGCTGCGGAGGTCACGCATTTCGATCCACGTGTGTGGCTGACCGGTGAGGAGGCGGAGCGGTTCGAACGGATCGACCAGTTCGCGCTTGCCGCGGCACGACAGGCTCTAAA
>CAZEWD010000181.1:0-6542 GCA_964515725.1 uncultured Binatia bacterium (SeqCode) | reverse complement strand
GCGATCGTCGCAACCCTGCTCGGGCTCACGGCATTCTCGGTTCTGGGTCACGGGCAGCTCACGCCGCTTTCACTGGCCGGGTTGGCACTCTTTGTCGCCTGCTATTTTGGTCTGCTGCATCGGGCGCACACACATCATTCTTTGCGTTGGAGCGTCGCTTTTCTGTTTGGCCTGGTGCACGGGTTCGGTTTCGCCTCGGTGCTCGGTGAGGCCGGGTTACCTGCGGGTAGGGCTGCCACCGCGCTGTTCGGCTTCAATGTGGGTGTTGAACTCGGGCAACTCTTCGTCGTCTGTCTGCTCTGGCCATTCCTGCGGTGGATCACCCGTGGCGAACCACGAAGATACGAAGCGGTTGTCCGGTTCGGCTCGGCAGCCGTGGCCGGATTGGGCGTATTCTGGTTCGTCGAGCGGAGCTTTGGCTGATTCCATGGCCATCGCGCCGGCACCAGACCTCGTTGCCTCATCACGACACGGAGGGTAGGAGCGGGGCATGGCGGTACGTGATCGACTCCTTCCTGCGTGGCGTCACAGCAATCCAGAGGTGCGTGCCAGGGCTCTGCGGCAACTTGGGCAAGAAGATCAGGCCGTGATCGCGGCGGTCGCACGCCGTGACAAGGATCCAAAGATCCGCCGTATCGCATTGCATAGACTGGAAGATCCGATGCTGCTGAAGGAATTCAGCGAGACAGAACCTGATGCCGAGCTACGAGAATTTGCAGCCATGCGTGCCGAGGATCTGCTGGCCGCTCGTGCGGCATCCCGTCAGCCACTGGAAGACTGCCTCCAGGCCCTGAAACACCTGAGCCGGACAAAACATCGTGTCTCCGTTGCTCTCAAGGCGTTTCATGCGGACATACGTCGTGCGGCGGCCGATGGGATCACCGATCCCGGGGCACTGGCAGAACTGGCACGCCGCAGCGGAGATCTGCCAATCGCCCTGGCCGCACTCGCCCAGATCAGCGACGTGAGTACGCTACAACGAATCGCCGTTGGAACCGTGTGTCCGGAGGTGGCGTTGGCCAGCGTCGAACGCATCGATGATCCGGCAATTCTCCATCAGATCACCGAGGAGTCGCGGTTCCCGAAAAACGTGCGGAAACGGGCCCTTTCCCTGCTCGATCAGATTGCGGGGGATGACCATCCGATCCGCATCGCCGAGCGGAGAACGCGCCAGACACAGCTCTGCAATCTGGTCGAGCGCCTACCCGATCAGAAAGACCAGGAAGCTGCACGCGATACCCTGAACCAGGCGATCGAAGAATGGCAGGATCTGTCGTCACATCAGCCGGTTGAGCCGGAACTGGAGGCGCGGTGGCATGACGTCGTGCGGCAAGCCACCGAGGCGCTCGATCGTGCCAGAGAGCGAATGGAGCGCGAGCGGGCGCACGATGCGGCCCGCGAGCAAGCCATCGTTGCCCGCCGGGAACTCTGTGAATCGTTGGAGAAAGCGGAGGGATCCGAAATCCCCGAGGCGATCCGGACTGCACAGGAAGCCTGGGACGCCCTTACACCGAGCGAAGATCCGCGTGCCATTGAACTGGCGGAACGCTTCCGCAGCGTCATGGAACGCGGCCGCCACCGTCATGAGCGCTGGCGGGCGCGAACTGCCTTCCAATCGCGTCTTACGGAGTTGGTTGGACGAGCGGAACATCTTGCACAATCCACCAACCTCGACGCTGCGGCACGTTCTCAGAAGGGGCTGGAGCGACAGTGGGCTCGAATCGCCGCATCGGCGGAAGGCGCAAAATGGATGGCCGATGAACGTGACCTGCAACGCCGGTTCGACGCCGCCGGAACGGAACTGCAGCGTCGCATCGAAGAGCGAAACGCTGAGCGGCAACGGAATCAGGAGGCTGCACAGGCGGAAATCGTTGGGTTCTGCGAACGTCTGGAAGAGGCCATGAGTGGAGAAGTATTCCGGTCCCACGCTGCCGAGCGTCTCCTCGCCGGATCGAAACAGGCGGCGCGCCGAATCGGCGTTCTGGCCGAGCCACAGCGCCAACACTTGCGGCAGCGTCTTGCGGCAGCACAGGAGGCGCTGGCCCAGCGCATCGAGGCGCACACGCAAGGGGAAGACTGGAGGCAATGGGCCAACGCCGAAGCACAGCTCCGCCTCATCACACAGGCAGAAGCCCTGCTTGCCGCCGAAGATCCGCGCCAGATGCTTCTCGAATCTACCCGCCTCGATCAGGAATGGGCGCGCTGCGCGACAGCGCCGCGTGATCAGTCCCAGGCACTGTGGGATCGATTCCGTACCGCTCGCGATGCCCTACGCACGGCCTGCCGGGCCTATCTTTCGGAGAACCTTGAAAAGAAACAGGCCCTCTGTGCCGCAGTCGAGGCGCTTGCAGATTCGACGGAATGGAATACCACCGCCTCGGAAATCCGCCGCCTGCAAGAGGAGTGGAAACAAATCGGCGCCGTACCTCGCAAGGAATCGGATGCTTTGTTTGCCCGTTTCCGGGCTGCCTCGAATCGCTTCTTCGATCGCCGGAAGGAAGCATTGGACGCAAGCAAAGCACGTTGGGAAGAAAGATTGTCGCAGATGCGTACCCTGTGCGACACGGCCGAGCGCCTGGCCCAGTCGTCCGACTGGGAAAGCACGGCGGCCGAGTTGAAGACACTGCGCAGTGAGGCCAACCGCATGTGGCCGCGCCGGAACAAGACGATGGAGCATCCACTTCGCGAATCGGACATCCTCGGAGAGCGATTCAATTCCGCCTGTAATATTTTCTTCGATCGGTACCGGCGGAGGGATCAGATCGAACAGGAAGAGCGAATTGCTGCGGCGGAGAGTCTGGTGGCAGCCGTTGAAGCGCTCGTTCCGCCAGAAGATAAAACCGAGAGCTCCGCTGCGCCGGAAAGACTCGCCTCCCTCCGGGAGTTGCTCGCCCAATGGGGTGGTATTGGGACTCTCCCGGCAGAAGCGGCCGCTCTTCTCCGGGAACGGATGCAGAACGCGTGCGATGCCATCGAAGCAGACTGGGGCACCGCGATTCCAGAAGAGGAGTGGACCTCCGAAAGTCTGTTGGCACAGCGTCAGAAGCTGTGCCAGCGGCTCGAAAAGATCGCTTCATCCATCGCCACAACGAAAGACCAATCGGCAAGCGGCATGGATCTGGCGACGCGTCTCAAGCTGGCACTCGCCGCCCGGACCATCGGTGGTTCTGCCGCGCCACAGAGTGATCTACAGATCCAGTCAGCCCGGGAAGAAGCCGCACGATTGAAAGAGAAATGGCAACGTCTCGGCCCGGTCCTCGGCGAACGGGCACGGTCACTCGCAGAACGCGTGGCACACGCGCTTTCACAGATCCAATCCGGAAACGATGAGAGAGAGTTCTGCTGACCACAGATAACGCATCAGCCACACACCCCTCTGGTGCACCGGAACGCTCCGGTTTAGCCTGCAAAACATGTTGACGACTCTTTGCACGGCACCCCATAAGATCGAGATCCGCGAAGCACCTCGCCCCGATCCCGGACCCGGTGAGGTTATCGTTCGTGTGCGCCGCTGCGGGATCTGCGGCAGCGACCTGCACTTTTATCACGGGGCTTTGCCGGCTCCACCGGTCTGCCCCGGACACGAAATCAGCGGCGAGGTGGCCGAAGCCGGCCATGAGGTAAAATCCGTGAAGGCTGGGGATCGGGTCGTCGTGGAACCGCTGGTCGTCTGCCGTGAGTGCAACTTCTGCCGCACAGGAAACTATCAGCTCTGCCCCGAGTTACGGATTCTCGGCAACCTGCGTGACGGCGGATTCGCCGAGTACGTAAAGGTACCCGACTACACCCTGTTTTCCCTGCCCGACACCCTCGATTTCGACACGGGCGCTCTGGCGGAACCGCTCTCCGTGGCTGTGCACGCGATCCGGCTGGCCGATGTACGTCTGGGAGACAGAGTCCTCGTCCAAGGCGCCGGTACGATCGGTCTCATGGCCGTCGCTGCAGCGTACGCCGCTGGCGCCGGAGAAATCTGGATCACTGTGCGCCACCCACAGCAGGCCGATGCGGCCATACGGCTGGGAGCGTCACGCATCTTCAGTGGGAGTCAAGCAGCACAGGAGCTGGCGCAGGCGGCAGAGGAAAAGCCGGTCGATGTCGTCGTCGAAACGGTTGGCGGTACGGCGGACACTCTATTGGAAGCCGGACAGATCGTGCGTCGAGGGGGCACGATCATCGTGCTCGGGCTGTTTACCGGACCCACGGCGTTCAACCCTCTCCTCATGGTCGTACGTGAAACCCGCTTGATTGGCTCGATGACGTACGGCCGGAGCACGGGCCGCGCCGATTTCGAAACAGCACTGCAACTCCTCTGCCGCTGGCAGGATGTATTCAGGAGTCTGGTGACTCACCGTTTTCCTCTGCAGGAAATCAACCTGGGCTTTGCAACTGCTGCCGACAAAAAGAAAGGCAGCATCAAGGTTGCCATCGAGATGTAGAATCGATGGCAATTGCCTACAGTCCGGCAATACGCGGCTTTTGTGCCACTACGAACATCTGTTTTCCGAACAGCCACTGTAGCGGCCGTAGCGCAAGATAGAGTTGCAGCAGCCAGGCAGCCTTCGGTGCTCGTGTCCGTGTGGTGAACGGCAAAAACTTCGGGCGCATCACCTCGATGCGCAGGCCGCAGAGTTCCAGTGCTTCGGCAAGGCTCCGATCACTCAGAGGCAGGTGGTGATCGAAGAAGTCCCAATACTCGCGGAACGCGAAGCGGATGTTCGGTTGGATGACGAGCAGGCGCCCGCCGGGAACCAGAACTCGATGGACGTTCCGCAGGACCTCGAGCATGTGATCCTTGCTCGTCAGATGCTCGAAAAAATTGCTGCAGAACACGACATCGACCATTCCAGCATCGATACGGCCCAGGATGGTCGCGACGTCACCGACGACGACTTCGACTCCATCGGCGGCCCAGGAACGCACCGCCGGATTGGCATCGATGGCCAGTTTATTCTCGCATTGGATCTGGTTGATGAATTCACAAAAACCCGCGCCCAGATCGACGACGGTGTCTGTCGCTCCGACGTAAGGCTGAAGCACTCTGCGACAGAGCACTTTCCACAAGGCAGCCCGTTTCTCGGAGCTGATCTCGGAGAAACGGTTTTTATAAAGAAGGTCTCGGTCCATCTGGGCCAGACTACTCCGCCGTTGCGGCAGGAATCGCAAGCGCACGCGCGAACCAGCGATTCTCAAAACGGTTCAGCGCCAACTCCAGCCAATCCACTGAGGCCCTCACTTTTCGGATAAAACCAGGCCGGCGACCTGCTGGGCCAGGCCAAACATTCCACTGATGGTACGATCGGACGGATACAGTTGCGTGGAATCGGTTACGTACAGCCCTCCCACAGGCGAACGTAACGATGGAATCCGTCGTGCGAAGTGTGTCGTACAGATCGCTTGCGCATACCGGTCTCGGAAAACTCTCGTCCCGAGAATCCAGTCCGAATCGAAGGCTGGCTGGATCACACGGAGGCCCTCAATGCAGTCGGCCAGCAGTTCGTCATCCGGCTGTGCATACCGGGCGGCACCCGGTGGCAGATAGAACGGCACGTACAAGAGATGTGGGGCGCCAGCATCCGTGCGCGGATTGAGATTCGTATATTCGATGAAACCATTGAACGGTGCGCGAGGCTCATTGACGTTGATCCAGAAGCCGTCGGTGACGGGGTGTCGTAGCTTGAGGACCAGACAGACGACGGAGATGTACTCGATATGGGCAAATTCTGCCGTGTACGGCTCCGTTCCAGCGGGTAGCAGTCGGGCCAGGACCGGCAACGGAGCGGTACAGATGATCGTGTCATAGGCGCGATGCTCACCTGCTACCGTCAGGCCTGTCACCGCTCCATCGCGCATCGTGATTCCCTCAACGTTCGAAGAGAGATGGACCGCCACCCGCGCCTCATCGAGTTTCCTGGCCAAAGCCTCGATGAGTACATCAGTGCCACCCCTGATGAAGCCGAGTTCCTCACGCGCAAAGAGATGCGCTCGAGAGCGCGCGATCCGGTGGATACGATGCCACATCCATGATGCCGAGATCCGATCGTAGTAGGGTCCGAACTTGATCCGCAGTAACGGTTCCCAGATCGCCGTGTAGGCCCGTGTTCCGATCTGCCCTACGAGCCAATCGTGTGCCGTCATCCCCTCGTAGCGTTGCCACACCTTCTCGGAACGTGCTCGCGCGATATTCAGACCAAAGCGCAGCCGATCCCACAACGGCAGAGGTTTGAATCGCAGCAGGTCCCACGGTGTGCCGAAAGAATACATCCGGCCACTATGGAAAAACCGCATCTGTCCCGGCCGCCACTCCAGTTGCGTGGCCAGATCGAGGCGTTGCAGCATCTCGATCAACGGCAGATCATCGCGACAGATGAAGTGGTAGTACTTTTCTACCCGTACACCGTCGAAATCGAAGCTACCGGCAAGTCCACCCAGGGTGGGTGCCTGTTCGAAGATGTCGACATCGCGGCCAGCAGCAGAACTGGAAGAGCGGCGACTCGAAAAAGAGCGTGATCGGACGAGCGTCGCGACGGGCATGAGCGGCGCTC
>CAZEWD010000180.1:0-6557 GCA_964515725.1 uncultured Binatia bacterium (SeqCode) | reverse complement strand
TCATGCCGTGAGAAAAACTCGACTCAGGGTGGGTCATGCTCGTGAGAAATGACAGCACGAGTGATGCGAAAAAAAGCATCCCCTTACCACCCGCGAGGGGAAAGCGGGGATTTTAAGGCTTTGGCGCTGGAACAGACACCAGAATCTGCCCGATGGGTAGTGCACTGCCAGTGCGGACACCGCATCACCACCACAGCAGCGGATAGCACAACACGGCTGACGCAGAGACGGCAAATCAAGCATCTCCTGCCGCCCGGGAAGGCACGAGTGATGCAAAGCAGAAGCATCCCCTCTCCCCACTTTTGAAAAAAGGGGGAGAGGGCACCGGGCGAGGGGGGAAAGGTACAGACCGGGCAGCTCATTCCTCCCGTCCGTCTATTCACGAACCTCGGTACCAACAGGCCCCGCTTCCGCGTGACAGGCGACAGGATCAACGAGAGCCGAGCATACTGTACCTCGCAGCCCTACTCCGGAAACTCTGCGTGATTTTTCTTCCCTCAGAATCTCTTTGCCGCTCGGGATTGCCTGGCGTTCTTTCCTGGCCAAGTAACAACTGCATCGAGCCCTGGTCATAGCTGGCGGCTGTACCGTTGGTCCTACTGCCGGATTCCATTCGTGACCGGCAGGAATTTCCGATTCGCCAGGACGAGAACAGCTTCAGGGAACTGGCCACAAATTCGGGCGGAAGGGGCCAACGTGAACTCAAAAAAAGAGGGGATGCCTTTTGAGCATCCCCTCTCTTCGTTGCGCGAGCTTTGGCCGCTTACGGTGCGGCGAGATTGAGGAACACGTTGATGGGGAAGCCAGACCTGGAGATTTCGCGGCCGGTCGGTACGAGTCCCATGATCTCCGGCAATGGCAGGGAGCCGAGGCCGCCGCTCAGGGCAGGCATGGCTTGCGCCACCAGAGTCGGGATGACGGCAGTCAACTCGGCTTCGTTGGCTCCGACGAGGTTGTCGATCACGACAGCAAGCACGTTATTCCCATCGATCTGGCCGATACCGATGGACAGCGCGTTCTCCTGTGCATCGTAGGTGATGGTGATTCCCGTCCTGATGTCCGCGCCGACCGACATGTAAACGCCACCGGTGTCGGCGTTGACGATACTGATGAGCAGGTTGGCCAGCTTCATTTCAACCAACTCTCCGTTTGGACCCGGATTGCCGGTGAGGACTGGTGCCACCGTCGGGGCGATGACGAACTTCAACGGCGTGTTGGCATCAAGGTCCGGGAGGTTGTTGGGATTCGTGTCGAATGCGGTGATGAGTGCCCCCAGATCTCCCGCGGTGATCTGCGGTCCGCCTTGTGTGAGAGAGGTCATCTCGAGGTTGAGCAGACCACCTTCGGTCAGCGCCTTGAAGAGTTGGTTGAACGCCGAACTGCTGAGCCCAATGGCCATATGGTAAGGCAGGTTTTGCACAGGCGTATTGGGACCGTAGGACGGCACTGCTTCGTCGATGTGTAGTGAGCGGGTGAACACAGGAGCGCGCGGATCACGCGTCAGAGCCGACGCATTGGCGTTTGACAGGAGCGAGATACCGGACGTGTCACAGGTGGTGACGTTGAATGGTGCGTCGAGTTCGATACCCATGCCTTCACCGATGGCTCCGGCCAAGGATAGTTGAGCCAACGCATCCTGCAACGCTTTGGCGATCGGAGCGTCGTTGGTTTCGTCATTCGGATTGCCGTCCGGATCCCTCATGAAGCTGACCAGGTTATCGTGCACCATGTTTTTGATCGTGCCGCCTGCGAAGAGATTGGCGAGACCTTGGACGACGTCACAGCCAAAACCTCCTGAGGCATATTGGTTCGTGTTGAGGTCCCAACGGAAGTTGTTGAGATTCACGATGGGATCACCAGGCTGGTCGACGTCGAGATACTTGGGATCCGCGGCCGGTGAAATGTACTGCTGTGTCAGGATATCGAGCGGGTTGGTGTAGACGTTGAGCGGGCAATCCGAGGTGCCGGTAAACTTGCCGTGGAGCGCGACGTTGTAGATGGACACATTCACCTGGGCATAGCCGCTCATGGATTGCATGGTGAAGTCGAATCCCGTGGTGTCGAGGCTGTAGATGTACAGCTTATCTATCCGGAAGAGGCACCAGATGACCTGTGTGACACACTGGTTTACGTCGACTACCATCGGCAGATTCATCATCTGTCCCAATTGTGCCGGGTCAAGTGGTACTGCCGCTTTCAGGACCGGCGCCAATTGTGCGAAACCGCTGTTGTTGATGCGCAGAGCAATGGCATTGATATCATGCTCATCGGCAGCGGTGGACTTGCCGCGAATGACGACATGCCGTGCCCGGGTCTCGAAGCCCGTATCTTGCACATAGAGCCGTACCAGCGCCGGGTTGAAAATCGCTGCGGCGTCCAGCGGGAGTGTGTACGCGAAGTTGTCATTCCCGTTGTTTGCCGGTTGCCCATTCACCGTGATCTCTTGATTGGGGACTGGGTCTTCGATGTGTCCGGTGATCTGGATGGTGGCGCTCATGGTGAAAACACCCATGGCCGGAGAGTCGATGACGATCTTCGGAGGCCGTGTTCCCGTCGGTGTCGGCGTTACCGTGCGAGTCTCGGTTGGTGTCTTGGTGATTGTCGGGGTATTCGTAGCCGTACGGGTTGGAGTGATCGTGGGTGTGCGAGTCCTTGTCGGGGTCCAGCTTGGCGAGTAGGTCGGTATCGACGTGTAGGTCGGCTCCCACGTCTGTGTGAAGGATGGGGTCGGTGTCGCCGTCGGCGTCCTGGTCTCTGTCGGTGACCTGGTGGCTGTATGCGTGAGCGTAGGCGTTTCGGTCGCCGTCACGGTCGGCGTGACCGTCGGTGTCCGTGTGGCTGTCGCGGTACGTGTCGGCGTGGGTGTACCGGGCTCGAGCTGACAACCCTGGTCACAGCCGTCTCCATTGATACGGTTCCGGTCCCAGTCCTCGCACTCCTCGTGGTCGATTTCGACCTTGCCGTTGCCACAGGTGCTGGGGCGGCACTGGATGCGCAGGTTGTCTGTGTCGATGATGCCGCTTTCGGTGTACGCCTGGATCTTGAAGCTGCCCCGGCCCGGACGACGGGCCCCTTTTTTCGTGATTTTCAAGGGGATCACGAGATCGAACGGATCGCTGCAGCGATTGGGCGTGTTGTTGGGGTTTCCAAGACGGTAAGGACTTTTCGCCCGTAGGACGGAAATGCCGAAGCCGTCGACAGCAAGATCTTCGATTGTAGCCAGATTTGTAATGTCCGCTGGCCACTGGCTGCTGAATTTTGGTTTTTTCACCTCGAAGCCCGTGATCGGGCTGGAGGAGCAAGTGGCGAGACGTGGGTCAGCGTTGTTGATGCAGAGTTGGACCGCGACCGTGCAACTGTCGTTATCGAGGATCGGATCCTTGTCGCAGCGGCGGTCGCCTTCGTAGCAGACAAATAGATTCTTCGGCACACCTGCTTTTGTCAGTTTCGGACTGCTGTTCTGACCGTACAGGACTGGGTTTACCAACCATTCCAGGTGGCAGTCCGTCTTTTTTGCACCGCCACCAGGAATGCATCGATTGCCGGGTGCAGCACCGGTACAGTCGTCCGCTGTGGCCTGCGTGCCGATGAACGCGGGTATGATCGCTGCTAGAACGAGCAACGTTCGAGAGGCTGACCTCACTTTGCTTCCAATCTTCACAGGAACCCCCTTTTCGGATTCAGAGCGTTGGGTGAATCAGGCAAAACGGTTCCGTAATGGAACCTCGGAACACGGCGGACGAACCGACCCTTTTGCGCCACAGACTACGGGACCCTCCAGAGAATTGTCAAGGGAGAATTTGGGATCTCTCATGGAGGTAGGCGGGATCATGCGGTTTACGCCGTGGCGCTCGGCGACATTGCTGCCTTTCTACGCCGCAGAAACGTGATGCCGGGCCGAGGCGTTACGTTGACCGGTCCCGGGGATGCGCTAGTGTGGCGCCGGCTTATGGACCTTTCCTCGCCGTCTGGTGCGGCGCCTCCGTGGGATTCGGAGCCACAGACGTTGGAGCACCCCCCCGACCACGGGCGAGTGTTGGCGCTGGCGCTCGGCGCACTCGGAGTCGTTTACGGCGACCTGGGGACCTCTCCGCTCTATGCGTTGCGCGAATGCTTCATAGGCCAGCATGCCGTGGCGATCACACCGGACAACGTGATTGGCGTTCTGTCCCTCGTGTTCTGGTCGCTCACCATCGTCGTCTCGGTGAAGTACCTGGTATTCGTGATGCGTGCCGACAACGAAGGAGAGGGCGGCATCCTGGCCCTGCTGGCTCTCGTGGCGCCAGCAGAATCCGTATCGAAGCGGCGCACCGCCCTCATTCTTTTTGGGTTGTTCGGCGCTGCTCTTCTGTATGGTGATGGCGTCATCACTCCGGCCATATCGGTGCTCTCGGCCGTGGAGGGGCTGGCGGTGGCCACTCATGCGTTCGAGCCATACATCCAGCCCATCGCTGTGGCTCTCCTGGTGACTCTTTTTGCCGTGCAGAAACGCGGCACGGCCGGCCTGGGCGCTGTGTTCGGTCCTACGATGCTGCTGTGGTTCGTTGCGATTGGCACGCTCGGTTTGCTTGCCATCCTCACGCAGCCGCAAACGACCGTCCTGGTGTGGTCGGCTCTCAATCCGATTCGCGCCCTGGAGTTTTTCTTTCGCAATGGCGTGCACAGTGTCCTGATCCTGGGATCCGTCGTCCTGTGCGTCACGGGCGGTGAGGCGCTCTATGCCGATATGGGCCATTTCGGAGCGCGACCGATCCGGCTTGCCTGGTACACGGTGGCTTTCCCGGCTCTGTTGCTGAACTATTTCGGCCAAGGCGCCCTCCTGTTGGCGGAAGGCAACAAGGTTTCAAATCCCTTTTTCGAACTTGCCCCGACCTGGTTTCTCCTGCCGCTCGTGGCGCTATCGACGGTGGCGACGATCATCGCCTCGCAGGCTCTCATCTCGGGATCGTTCTCGCTGACGCAGCAGGCCGCGCAATTGGGATACCTGCCCCGCTTCAACATCGTCCACACTTCCGGGGCCGCCGTCGGCCAGATCTACATCCCGGAAGTGAACGCGGCGTTGATGGCCACCTGTGTGCTGCTGGTTCTGGGTTTCGAGAGTTCGAGCAATCTTGCGGGAGCCTATGGTATCGCGGTGACGGGAACCATGTCGGTCACCACGTTGCTCTTCTTTATCGTGGCGCGTGAGCGCTGGCACTGGTCCGTCTGGCTGGCCGGCGCTGTGGTTGGCCTCTTTTTGCTCTTCGATCTTTCCTTTTTCTTCACCAACCTGGCCAAAATCGTGGATGGTGGTTGGTTCCCGCTTCTGGTGGGAACCGTCGTTTTTTCCATCCTGACAACCTGGAAGCGTGGTCGAAAAGAGGTGGCTGCGATGCTGGCGCGTGGTGGCCTGCCGATCGATGTGTTCCTCGCCGATATCGAAAAACAGCATACGTACCGTGTCGACGGGACGGCTGTGGTCATGACCTCGAATCCCCAGGGTGTGCCGCCCGTGCTGTTGCACCACTTCAAGCACAACAAGACGTTGCATAAGCGCGTCGTGTTGGTGTCGATCCTGAACGAGAAGCGTCCGGAAGTGCCGAATCGGGAGAAGGTCACCGTGGTCGACCTGACGCATGGCTTCTTCCGCGTGGTGGCGCGTTTCGGTTTCATGGAGACGCCACGCATCCGGCTCGTCATGCGTCTCTGCCAGGCCAGGGGCCTGTCGTTCGATATGATGACGACGACGTTCTTCCTCGGCCGCGAAACCCTGCTACCGACCGGCCGCTCGTCGATGCGCAAATGGCGCAAGCGCCTCTACACATTGCTGGCACGTAACGCCCCGTCTGCGGCGAGTTTCTTCGATCTCCCTCCCAACCGTGTCGTGGAACTGGGAACACAACTCGAGTTGTAGCGAAGTGACGTGATCAGCCTCCCGGTGCCGTGAATGTCACGTCAGGGGGTGCGTTGGTCCCTGCAACCGCCGCAAGGTCTGCCATGGCGTCGAAGCACGTCCGCGCCTGAGGGCTCCGTCAATTGATCGCGTTGAACGAGCCGATCCGGGTACGACAAGAGAATCGAAGATTCACGCTCTGCCCCGGGAGGCTGGTGATATATCTCACGGGTCAGCCGAAAAAGTTCCACTTTGCCATCGTCCATACATCCGCTGGCCGTTCACCGAGCTTGCGCACGACCGAGGCTTCGAAACCCGAGTGCATCAGGCAGTTCTGGCAGCGTGGATCCTGGCGGCTTTCCCAATAGTTCCAATCGACTCCCTGCCAGAAGTCTTGCCAGTTGTCGTAATACTGGCCTTCGATCAGATAGCAGGGGCCCTTCCAGCCTTTCGGAGTGCGTGTCGGGTTACCCCAGGGTGTGCACGGATAATCGCGCCGGCCCGCGGCGAATTCCAGAAAGAGGGGGGTCGAGTAAAGCCGGTATTTGCGGGAGAGTTCGAGGACGCGACTGAATTTCTCGTGGATCTCGTTCTTGTAGAGGAAGTGGTTCGCCCTGATCTTTTCGTAATGGTAACCGGGCGAGAGCAGGATGCCGTCCACGCCGATCCCGGTCAGAAAGGCGCA
>CAZEWD010000179.1:0-6605 GCA_964515725.1 uncultured Binatia bacterium (SeqCode) | reverse complement strand
GTGATCTTCGAAGAGTTCAAGGCGACGGGAAACATGGAAATCCACCTCGACCGGCGTCTGGTGGACAAGCGAACCTTTCCGGCGGTGGACATCAATCGATCCGGCACCCGCAAGGAAGAACTCCTGCTCGGAAAGGAAAAAATCGCTCGCATCTGGATCCTGCGAAAACTGCTGGCACAGCTCAATCCCGTCGAGGCCATGGAATTCATCCTCGACAAGATGCAGGACACGAAAAACAATCAGGAGTTTCTCGATTCCATGAACCAGTGAACCGGGAGACGGCCCGCCTCCTCCGGCTCAGGCCGGACAAATCGGCAGCAAGGTTGCGGGAGAGCCGTCGTTTTTGGTATCGACAGAAGATTCACGAGGGAGAAAGAAAGTATTTATGGCAGACATCAGCATGAAGCAGCTTCTCGAAGCCGGTGTGCATTTCGGTCACCAGACCAGCCGGTGGAACCCGAAGATGAAACCGTACATCTTCGGAGCACGCAATGGCATCTACATCATCGACTTGCAACGAACGGTCAAGCTGTTCGAAGCAGCGTATGCCTATGTGCGCGAGTTGTCTGCACGTGGTGGATCGGTCCTGTTCGTCGGTACCAAAAAGCAGGCGCAAGACGCGATTCGTGAAGAGGCGGAACGTTGCGGCCAGTACTATGTGAACACACGCTGGCTCGGCGGCACGTTGACGAATTTCCAGACGATCAAGCAGAGCATCGATCGCCTGAAGAAGTGCGAAGAAACCCTGACGGATCCGCTGATGGCCGACGCCCTCACGAAGCGCGAGTTGCTGACGATCGAGCGGGAACGCGACAAGCTCCTCTCCTCTCTGGGCGGTATCAAGGCCATGCGTAAGCTGCCAGACGCGCTTTTCGTCATCGATCCGAAGAAGGAAGAAATCGCCGTCAAGGAAGCGAACAAGTTGCGTATTCCGGTCGTCGCCGTGGTCGACACGAACTGCGATCCGGACATGGTGGACTACAAGATCCCCGGCAATGACGACGCCATCCGCGCCATCCGCCTGTTCTGTGCTGCCATCTCGGACGCCGTTCTCGAAGGGCGTACCACCCTCGAAGAACAGGCAAAGGCCGGCGAGGAGGAAGCCGCCGTCGAGGAACACACCGAAGAAGTCACTGCGGATACCGAGGGAGCGCAGGCATGAGTGAGGTAAGCGCAACACTGGTTCGCGAACTGCGCGAGAAGACCGGCGCCGGAATGCTCGACTGCAAGAAGGCGCTGAGCGAAAGCTCGGGCGATCTGGAAAAAGCGGTCGTGTACCTGCGCGAGAAAGGCCTGGCTGCCGCACAGAAGAAGTCCACCCGCGCAGCCAGCCAGGGTCTGGTCGGCTCCTACATCCATGCGGGCGGAAAGATCGGTGTGCTGATCGAAGTGAACTGTGAAACCGACTTCGTGGCCCGTACCCCCGAATTCCAGGAACTGGTGAAAGACCTGGCGATGCAGGTGGCTGCCGCAAGCCCGCGTTTCGTTCGGCGCGAAGAAATCCCCAGCGAAACCGTGGAGGCGGAACGCAGCATCTACCGTGTCCAGACCGAAAGCTCGGGCAAGCCAGCGCAGGTGATCGAAAAAATCGTCGATGGAAAGATCGAGAAATTCTTTGCCGAAAGCTGTCTGCTCGAACAGGCCTTCATCAAGGACCCGAATCGTAACGTCGGCCAGCTCGTGACCGACGCGATCGCGCGTATTGGCGAAAACATCGTGGTTCGCCGATTTGCACGATTCCAGCTCGGGGATTCGTCCGACGCAGCCTGAGAAACCCGTGAGCGCCGCTTCCTCGCCCACCGCACACACCCCGGCGCGCAAAATGCCGGGGCTCAAGTACCGGCGGGTGCTCCTCAAGCTCAGCGGCGAAGCGCTCATGGCGGATAGCGGATACGGCATCGACCCCCGGGTCCTCGAGAAGATCGCGGCCGAAGTAAAAGAGGTTCATGGCCTGGGCTGTGAGCTCGCCATCGTCATCGGGGGGGGCAACATCTTCCGTGGCGTGGCTGGGAGCGCACGCGGCATGGATCGCGCCAGCGCCGACTACATGGGAATGCTCGCCACGATCATCAACGCTCTGGCCTTGCAGGATGCGCTCGAACGCATCGGCGTGCATACTCGTGTCATGTCGGCCATCGCGATGCAGCAGATCGCTGAACCGTACATTCGCCGCCGCGCCACACGGCATCTGGAGAAGGGCCGGGTGGTGATCTTCGCGGCCGGCACGGGGAACCCGTTCTTCACCACCGACACAGCCGCCAGCCTGCGCGCCGTGGAGGTTGGCGCACAGATCATCATGAAGGCAACCAATGTGGACGGGGTCTATGATCGCGATCCGAAGAAGGACGCCGGCGCCAAACGGTTCCAGAAGATCACCTACATCGAGTGCCTGAACCGACACTTGAAAGTAATGGATGCTACTGCCATTTCGTTGTGCATGGACAATAAACTGCCCATCCTGGTATTCGACCTCCATCGCCAGGGGAACATCAAACGGGCGGTTTCAGGCAAGCCGATCGGGACGATCGTCCATTAGGGGGACCGTATGATCGACGAGGTCATCGAGGACCTCCGCAAAGAGATGGAAGCGACCATCGTGGCGTTTCGGCGCGAGCTGTCACGAACACGCACAGGCCGCGCTTCGACCGCGTTGCTCGAAGGGCTCACCGTCGAGTACTACGGCACTCGCACGCCGCTCAACCAGGTGGCTGGCCTTTCCGCCCCCGAGCCGCGGTTGTTGCTGATCCAGCCCTACGATCGTGGTGTACTGCACGACATCGAACGTGCCATCCAACAGTCCGATCTCGGGCTGAACCCGCTGAACGATGGCAAAATCATTCGGGTTCCGATCCCCGAATTGACTGAGGAACGCCGCAAGGACCTGGTCAAACGCGTCCGCAAGGAAGGTGAGGACTACCGCATTTCAATCCGCAACCACCGGCGCGATGCCAACGAAATGTTGAAGTCACTGCTGAAAGACAAGGCGATCAGCGAGGACGACAACCGCAAGGCGCACGAAAGAATCGAGGAAATCACCAAGGTCTACATTGAAAAGATCGATCAGATCCTGAAGGGCAAAGAAGCCGAGATCATGGAGGTTTGAACCGTGGCCGATGCGGAGTCTCCCAGTGTCGACTTGGACCGACTCCCCCGGCATGTTGCCATCATCATGGACGGCAACGGCCGCTGGGCGCAACGGCGCGGGTTGACTCGTGTCGAAGGCCACCGGCGTGGCAAAGATTCGGTGCGCGCCGTCGTCGAGACGAGCCGCCAGCTCGGAATCAAATACCTCAGCCTGTTCGCCTTTTCGACGGAGAATTGGGAACGCCCGCGCCGTGAAGTGCAGGCGCTCATGGGCCTGCTGCGCCGTTACCTGCGTACCGAGCTCCGCAAGATGATGAAAAACGAGATCCGCCTGGTGGTCATCGGTGATCTCGGGCGTCTACCAGCCACGCTACGAGCTGATCTCGAACATACTGTCGAAGCAACGCAAAAGAACGACAAGATGACGGTCGTGCTTGCGGTGAGCTACGGCGGGCGAGAGGACATCTTGCACGCGGCGCGCCGTCTGGCGCGCGCCGCCCGTGACGGCAACCTGGACCCCGACAAGATCGACTGTGCCACATTCAACGACGCCCTCATGACTGCCGGCATTCCGGATCCTGATCTCCTCATTCGAACGAGCGGCGAGATGCGCATCTCCAACTTCTTCCTGTGGCCACTCGCCTACAGCGAGATCTACGTGACCGGCACACTCTGGCCAGATTTCCGTGAAACGGAATTCCTCACAGCCCTCTCCGCCTATCAGCAACGAGAGCGGCGATTCGGAAAGGTGTCTCAGTCAACAGGGCGGGAGCAACTGCGTGCTGCGCGCTAGACTGCTCACTGCGGCAGTCTTCATCCCCATCCTGCTGCTGTTGATCCTCTATCCGTTGCACCTGCCTCTGGCGATTTTCATCTTCTGTGCCGGCACTATCGGTCTCACTGAATACGCCGGAATCGTGTTTGCGCGCCAGTTACCGGAGAAAGTCTTGACGGTGGCACTCGGCGCCATTGTTCTGGGCGCCGCCCTGTTCGGTCCCCCGGAGTGCCTGTCAGCCGCCCTGGCACTGGCGGTCATCGCTGCGATGCTCTGGGTGCTGTTCACCCGCCCTGATTTCGAGATGGGATTGCGCGATGCCGGTCTCGTCCTGCTCGGCATCCTCTATCTATCATTTCTTCTACCCCACTTTGCGAAGCTCAAGAATCTCCCTCCGAACGGCCCGTACTGGGTCATTTTCGTCATCGCCATCGGAATGCTCGGCGACACGTTCGGATACTTCGTAGGCCGCTCGATCGGACGGCACAAGCTGTCGCCGCATGTAAGTCCCGGCAAGACCGTCGAGGGGGCCGCCGGCATCCTTCTGGGAAGTCTCATTGCAGGCATTCTTTGCCGATTCATTCTCCTGCGCGACACGCCGCTCCAGGAAATCATCGTGCTGTCGCTGATCCTGGGAGTCCTCGGACAACTGGGCGACCTCAGCGAATCCGTGATCAAGCGGGCCTTTACCGTGAAGGAATCCGGCTGGATTTTCCCCGGTCACGGCGGTGTGCTCGACCGGATCGATAGCCTGCTTTTCCCGGTGGCGTTCCTGTACTACCATTTGCTCTGGCTGCACTGAAACGCAGCCTGCCCGAGGAGGGCGAATGCTCACCACCGTCATTTCTGCCATCATCGTTCTGGGTTTTCTGATTCTCTTTCACGAACTCGGCCACTTTCTGGTCGCCAAACGTTGTGGCGTCGGCGTTCTGAAATTTTCAATCGGTTTCGGACCCACGCTCCTGGGCCGCAAGGTAGGCAACACGGAATACGTCGTCAGTGCCATCCCACTCGGCGGTTTCGTCAAGATGGTCGGTGAGGACCCTGACGAAGAGATCAGCGATGCTGACCGCGCCGTCGCTTTCCAGACACAGGCCCTTTGGAAACGCCTCGCCATCGTCCTTGCCGGCCCCATGGCCAACATTCTCTTTGCCTTCGTTGCGTTCACTCTGGTCATCGCGGCCTACGGAGATTTCGTCCCCAACGAAAGTTCCAAGGTAGGCGGAGTGCGCGAAAATATGCCGGCTGCGACTGCCGGACTGCAACCCGGCGACATCGTGACCGCCATCGATGGACAGGCAATCGACAAATGGGCACAGCTCTCGGAAGGAATTCGTAACAGCGGTGGCCGATCTCTCGAATTGACCGTCATCCGTGACGATTCCACCCTGCACCTGACGGTGACCCCGAAGGAGCAGTCTGAAAAAAATATCTTCAACGAGACGGTAGGCACCGCCTACCTGATCGGCATCGAGCCGGCGTTCGAGGCACAGCCGGTGGGGTTGCTCCAGTCCGTCCAACTCGGTGCAGCACAGACCTTCTGGTGGGTCGAAACTCTTGCAACGAGCGTTGTGAAACTCATTCAGGGACGGATTCCCGCCAAAGATATCGGTGGCCCGATTCTGATTGCTCAAGCGGCAGGACAACAGGCGCGACTGGGATTCGACTATCTGCTCCGTTTCATGGCCGTCATCAGCATCAACCTCGGTGTGCTCAACCTGCTACCGATTCCGATTCTGGACGGCGGGCATCTCCTGTTTTTCCTCATCGAGGCGGTGCGCCGCCGGCCGTTGGACACCAAACACCGCGAAATCGCGCAACAGGTCGGTCTCGTGCTTCTCCTCGGTTTGATGGCGTTTGCCTTCTACAATGACATCGCGCGCGTCATTCATGGCTGGGGGTAGGAATTGCGTGTTCTGGGTATCGACACCGCCACATGGCGCGCCAGCGTAGGGGTCGTCGACGGCCAGCGGCAGATTGCCGAAAAATGTCTTCAGACGACTGGGAACCACGCAGCCGTCGTGCTTCCCTTGATCGAATCCGTTCTTGACGAGGCCGCGTGCTCGCCACACGAACTGGATCGGATCGTCGTTTCGCATGGGCCGGGTTCTTTTACCGGCCTGCGCGTTGGGCTGACCATTGCCAAGTCGCTTGCCTGGGCCACCGGCAAACCCCTCAGCACCGTTTCCACACTCGAAGCACTGGCGCACGCGGCTGAAGTGCCCGACGGCACCGTGGCCGCCGTCCTGGATGCCCGCAAAGGCGAGTTGTACGCAGCGGTGTTTCAGGTCTCGGGAGGAAGTCACCGTCGCCTGACCGAGGATCTCCTCATGCAGCCCGAGGAACTTCTGGTGCACCTGCCGGGAGAGTGCGTCATCATCGGCGATGCGAGCGAACGGTACGCCGGCTATTTCCGCGACCGCCTGGGCACGGGAGTGCGCCTTCTCGAGTTTCCCAGCCACGGCCCGCGCGGCACCGTCGTGGCGCTTTTGGGAATACAGCAATACGAATACCGGGGTACGGAACTCGCAGCCGTCGAGCCAAGCTACATCAGATCCCCGGATGCACGGATACCGCCGCCGTAATGTGTTGATTATGAAGGGGATTCGAGCACGATCTCAAGTTTGACAGAGACCCTGTGGTGGGCTAAACGAAGGCGTTGCCAGACCGGGCCTGAGGAGCGAGCGATGGAGAAAAAAGACGAGGATTTGATTCAGCAGCTCATGGGCGCAGATGACGAACTTCG
>CAZEWD010000178.1:1243-6606 GCA_964515725.1 uncultured Binatia bacterium (SeqCode) | reverse complement strand
CAACGAGTTCGGCACCGGCTCCGACGAGCCCGAGGTGCCCGTGGTCGAGCGGGCGGCTGCGGCCGTCGAGCCCGGCCCCAACGACGTGCCCAACCCCCCAGGCCAGTAGGAGACAGGCGTGGCTAGCGGCCAGGAACGGGTCCTCCGCCTCGACCTTCTCCAGCCCGATCGGCCCTTCCTCGCGCACGATCTCGGCGAGGCCGCCGAGCTGGTCGACGAGCTCGCGCTGCGTGATGCTGCGCAGCGTGAAGGCGAATTTGGCGCCCATCGGCACCCCATGCAGGATGGCGCTGATGGGAAAGCGGATGAGCGTCGCCGAGAACGAGCCGCCGGAAATGATTATGACGGCGTGCGAATCGTAGAACATCCGGAAGTCCATCCGATCGATCCAGGAGCTGGCTTCGGCAGCCAACTCGGGGAAAGTCTGCCGCGTCACGATGAGTCCAGCGACCAGCCACGAAGAGTCCACGAAAGAAAGGAGATGACTCGTGCGTTCGAGTGAGGTCGTATCATAGTAATTGAAGAAGAACCCCTCGTGCCGTTCGAGCCGCTTCAACGTGGCGAACACCTGGCGCACCAGCGATAGCGCTCCCGCACGATCTTCGAGACCAATCTCGTAGGCAGCCGCAGCGCCCATCAAAAACAGACCGATATTCGAAGTGCTGGTGTAATCGCCGATACGGGATTCTTGAATATCGACCGAAGAAGCTCCGAACCGCACGTTATCGAGAGGCAAACCGTTTTCGCGGTCCCGCAATGCGACGAGCCCCCGCCAGGTGTCCCTCGCCACCCGCATCAGAAAGTCTTGCTGAACGATGGAATCGCGCGGCACCAGAAGCGCCTGCGGCCAGCCGGCCAGGCGAGCGCGCAGCGCCAGACGCTGTGCGTTTCGATCCCCCTGCTGCCGCTCCCACGCGTCCTTCTTGGGCGTCCGCACAGTCTCACGAGGCGCCTCTGCATAAATATCCCGATTCAAAGTACCGATCGGACACTGGGATGAGGATGGGATCGGACCGGTCGGTGAAGGCGTGGGAACAGGGTCAGCGAAGACCAACGCTCGGCAGAGCAGCAACGAGAGGACAAAAACGGCCGTAGCGAGCGTATGACTGCGGCGGCACGATCGCCACCACAGCGACCAGCAGAATGGGGGATCGCGGGGCACCATGAGCAGAATGCGAGGTGACTATCACCCGCCTCGGAACTTTGCCATCGCCGATCGGGTGTCCGCACAAAGCGCAGGGAGAAATCTGATGACAGCGGCCTCCATCACACCGGATGAGGGGAATTCTTCATCGACACCGAAGAGGACAACCGCATCGAAAACGCGAGCGTCGCTGGTTCATGAACAATGGCCACGTATTCGTTCAAAATTATCCGCCGTGAACGTTCGGTTTTGTACACATTCTGGCGCCCAAAGTGAGGAATCGACGTCTCGCCGTTTTGGCACGCCCCTTGCCCATATCCAAAAGGCGTTGGGAGGGAGGTTGAGGATGAAGCTGATCGCAACGGGCAAGTGGTCGAAAGAAAAGAAGAATTGGAATATGGTCGTAGCATTGCCGGAGCGGCTGGCAGCCCCATCGCACGGCGAGCGCAAAGCCCCCAAGCGGGCCCCCGTGGTCTCTCTTCTTTCACGATCCAAGAAACACCCGGCCTGAGGTTGCCCTCGCGGGTTGCCGCGGCCGGTTTTCCAGAGAGAGGGCGGAAATCCAGTTCCACCGCCTCCTCTCTCTGCGCACCACTCACGGGGGAAAGAGGAAACCCAGAAGCTGTTGACCACCCATCGATTGCTGCGAGCGGCGCGCCGGGCAAAGCTCGGAGAGCCATAGCCGGTAATTGCGGATTCCTTACAAGTCAGGCACGCTGGGTGGGTTGATGTCTTCCGCGATACCGGTTTCACTCCCCTCCTACCAGATCGACGCGCTCATCGAAGACCTGGACACATTTCCGCCGAAGTCCCAGCGTCATGGGTGGGGGTGTGTCGTCAGCGGACGGGTCGGTACCATCGAACCGGCTGACAAGGGATTCACGACACAAATCCTCGACGGGGAATTGTACCGGGTGCTTTGGACCTGGGATGGAACCTTCTGGGAACCCGACTGCACCTGCCCTGCGGCACCGTATTGCAGTCACACGTATGCCGCCGCATCCGCCGTCATCTCACAGTTGCGGGAGGCCTGGTTGGCCGCGAACCAAAGCACCTGGCCGACCACTCCAGATGCGCCACGATCGATACCGCAACGAGCCGGGAAGACCACGGGCGACACCCGGCCAGGGATCGTACAAACCCTACGTGCGGCACGCGAACCGTGGTTGCGGTTTCGTTCCTTCCAGGCCCTGATCGATCCTCTCAATCGGTATGGCATCGATATTCGTAGTCCCCTGTTCCTGGAAATTCTGGATGACAGCGATCCCGACATCATGTGCTGGCGTTTGGCGGAAGCCCTCTCCCGTCTTCCTGACATCGAGGTGCCCGGTGACCTGAATGAGTATCTCGACCGGTCCGATCTCAAGGATCGATTTGTAGAACGCCAACGCACCGCCCTGGCCATGGCGCTACTTTCGTGGGCCGGTGAGCAACGCAGTGCAGCCGAACGGCAGTTACGTGCCGTTCTCAACTTCATCACGGAGAATGATCGGCTCTGGCTGACGATCGAGCCGCGCCTCACATCGCCACGGGTTCAGGACAAACCACGTACACCACAACAGATCCGGCAAATTCGCAGTGACCTGAACCGGCGGCCCAATATTTTCTCACCCGAAGAAGCTCTCCTGCTGGACTGGCTGACAGATTGCGCTCAGGTCCAAACGTATGCCTCCGGGTACAGGTACGACCCGAACAACACACGTATGCAACTGAACGGTTTACGCGTACGGGAGTTGGTCTCCCGCCTCGCAGGCTCGCCGTTCATTACCTGGGATGACGAGATCGAGCCCTCGCTGGCTCGTCGAGCGGGGATCGAACCGGGACAGATCATGCGCGCCTCTGCTGAACCAGTGCGTATCGTACCCGTCTGTTCCGGCACGGGGGGAGACCTGTTCATCGAGTTTGCATGTGTCTGGCCCGACGGTCGCCAGCGTCCGCTGGATGATGTCGTTTATCTCCGGGATGATCACGGTACGAGAATCCAACTGAGCACCATCCTCTGCGACGGCACCTTCTTCACGGTCACACACGAACCACCCATCCGGCTCGCAGAACGATTTGCTCAGATCGGCCGTCTTCCGCTTGCACCAGCCGAGCGACCCACCATGCTCAGCGCCCTGGTGGCTCATTTTCCACACCTGGAAAACATCGTCACGAAACATACTCGATTTTATCGTCTGGAACCGGTGGCCGCATTCGATCTGCGCGAGGACGACTGGCTGCAGGTACGCATCTACGCACGAAACCGGACGTCCTGGACCCCGACCGACATCATCGGAACGGACGATATCGTCTTCGAGTACGATCCGGGTGGACGTTGGGTGCGCCTGACTTCGGAAACGCAGGTGCCAGCAGAGGAAGTGGCCCAGGTCGATACGCCTGATTCAACGGCGGCAGATCCAGACCTGGCCTTTTCGCAGTCTCCACCCGTATCGAAAGACACGCAGGCGGAAGAAAATGAATTCTGGCTCGAAGCACCCGAGACGGCTCCGATGGAACCTTTGTTGGAATGGATGAAGTCACTCGATCTGCGTCCCGGGACGATGGGGCGTCCAGGCGGGCGGGTTCCGACATGGGGCGATGCACATATCGGTTGGTGGCAGAAATTCAGCCGCAGCACGGTCGTGCGTTTTTCCGAAGCCTGGGAGAATCGTCCTGGCGGTGTGGCGTACTTCGGCACGGCGCGCATGCGCCGGCTCCTCGGCAACGGAGTACGAGTCTGGCCGAAGCTCCAAGTCGAGAAGAGCGGAGTCGATTGGTTCTCCGTATCGGCCGAATGGGCCGCCGAGGGATTGAAGCTGACCGATGAGGATCTGGCGGCGTTACGCAATGCGACGGCACGTTTCGTCAAAATATCCAGTGGCTGGGTTCAACGGGATGCGGCAGAAGTGCACGACGCGGCGGCTGATGTTCTGGCCGACCTGGGCATCGAGGCGGGAGCGGGAGTCCAGCAACTCAGCGTCTGGCAGCTCGTCTCGGCGAAACCGGAAAATCTGGCCGCGCTCGAAAAGTTCGGTGCGGATGCGGCAACGCTCGATGCAGTGCGTCAACTGAGGGAGCGAGTGCAATCGTTCGAAGGACTGCCAGCAATCACACTGCCATCAGAACTGAAGGCCGACTTGCGCCCGTACCAACGACACGGCGTGGAATTTCTGGCCTACACGGCATCGATCGGGGCTGGCGCGATCCTGGCCGACGACATGGGGCTCGGCAAGACGGTGCAGGCGCTCGCCTGGGCGTTGCATCTGCTGCGCGAGGGCGAGGGGAGCGGACCGATCCTGGTGGTCTGCCCAGCCTCCGTCGTTCACAACTGGGAGCGCGAAGCGCAGCGCTTCACGCCTTCGCTGCGCACTCTTCTCCTCACCAGTGGCAAGGTACGCCACCGTTTGCGTTCGGAAATTCCGCAGCATGATCTGGTGATCACCAACTACGCCCTCCTGCGTCGCGATGTCGAAGCCTGGCGCGAGATCCCGCTACGGGCCGTCATTCTCGACGAAGCGCAACACATCAAGAATCCAGACGCCGCGGTGACGCAGGCGGCAGCTTCCCTGCCGGCTCGCTACCGGCTGGCTCTCACCGGCACACCGCTGGAAAACCGCGCTCTCGATCTGTTCAGCATCGTCGATGTGGTCAACCCGGGCTACCTCGGGCGGCGATCGCGATTTCAACTCCTCTACGACCATCCCGATGCGCCGCGTCACGCCCGGACTCTCCTGGCCGCCAAGCTGCGCCCCATCCTGCTGCGCCGCACCAAACGCGAAGTGGCGCCAGAACTGCCCGAACGCATCGAGGAACGATGGGATTGCGAAATGACGGCAGGCCAGCGCCAGCTCTATCTCTCCGAGGTCAGACACAGCCGGAACATCATCGACCAGTTCTCTGAAACGCCGGGTGGTATTGCACAGAACAAGATCCATATCCTGGCCGCGCTCACACGCCTGCGGCAGATCTGCTGTCATCCGCACCTGGCAGGAGGCGTCACCAACCTGGGATCCGGGAAGTTCGACGCCCTGTTCGAGCTACTCGAACCCATCCTCGCAGAAGGTCACAAGGTTCTCGTTTTTTCACAATTCGTCGAATGTATTCGGTTACTACGGACCGCCATGAAACAACGCGGGATCGGACACCACGTGTTGACCGGGCAATCCACACGACGGGCGGCCATCGTCGATGCATTCCAAAGCGATCCCGACCCATGTGTCTTCCTGATCTCCCTCAA
>CAZEWD010000178.1:652-1233 GCA_964515725.1 uncultured Binatia bacterium (SeqCode) | reverse complement strand
GTCTGAATCTCACCGCTGCCAGTTATGTCGTGCTGTTCGACCCGTGGTGGAATCCCGCCGTCGAGGCCCAGGCAATCGACCGCACACACAGGATCGGGCAGGACCGCACCGTCATTGCTTACCGTCTGATCAGCCGTGGCACCATCGAGGAGAAGATCTTCCACCTGCAGCAGCGCAAAGCGGCCTTGGCACAAGACATTCTGGGAGAAGAGGGATTCGCCCGGTCTCTGTCGCGCGAGGACCTGGCGTATCTTCTCGAAGAGGCGTGAGAGTCAGCGTGCCTGGACGTCGATTCCGAAGATCCGCAGCACTTCGATGATCAACACAGCAATGATGGCTGTGCACGGCATGGTCAGAATCCAGGCCCACATCACACGGCTGGCAACTCCCCAGCGAACGGCCGACAGTCGCCGCATGGCACCGACACCGACAATTGCCCCGGTGATGGTCTGCGTCGTGCTGACGGGAATACCGGCTGCGGCTGCTCCAAAAAGAGCGAAAGCGCCTGCTGTCTCGGCACAGAAGCCGCCGTACGGCTGCAGTTTGGTGAGACGCATCCCCATGGTCTTCACGATCCGCCA
>CAZEWD010000178.1:0-642 GCA_964515725.1 uncultured Binatia bacterium (SeqCode) | reverse complement strand
CATGAAGCGCGTTCCTGGTGCGCCGTCAGCCGGCGCGATGCCGGACCATCAGCCGAACAGTCTGGTCACGCCGTAGCACAAAGCGGAGATCGCAGCTGCGCAGGGGATGGTGATGATCCAGGCCATGACGATGCCGTTGGCAACGCCCCAGCGCACACCGGAGACTTTCTTGGCGGCGCCGACGCCGATGATCGCGCCGGTGATGGTGTGGGTGGTCGATACCGGAATGCCGAGCCCGGTCGCCATGAACAGCGTGATGGCGCCGCCGGTCTCCGCGCAGAAGCCCTGCACCGGCGTCAGTCGCGTGATCTGCGATCCCATCGTCTTCACGATCCGCCAGCCACCGAACATCGTGCCCAACGCAATGGCAGCATGACAGGACAGGATCACCCATCGCGGAACATAGAAGGTGGGACCGAGATAGCCCGCCGAGAACAGCAGGACAGCGATCACACCCATCGTTTTCTGGGCATCGTTCGTGCCGTGACCGAGGCTGTAGAGTGCGGCCGACACCAGTTGCAGGCGGCGAAAAACCTTGTCGACCTTGCGCGGCATCGCGTTGCGCGCCAGCCGGAAGACGATGAAAGTGAACAAAAGGGCCAGAATCAATCCGATCAACGGCGAAACGACAATGAACAAGAG
>CAZEWD010000177.1:5088-6610 GCA_964515725.1 uncultured Binatia bacterium (SeqCode) | reverse complement strand
TTCTGGCCGGCGATCTGGAGATTTTGAACGACGGGCCCATCGTCCAGTGCACGGCGCGAATTCGGGACGGCGCCAGTGGACAGTCGGTACTGTCCTTCAGTCTGGCCGAAATGGCGGATGGATCCTTCGGCGAATACGAGGCTCTGGGCAGCAGCGGTGTTGTGACAATCGAGTGATGAGAACATGCGGCGGATTCTGGTCATCGTTGCGGGATCGATCGTTCTTGTAGGGGTTGTGTTCCTCTACAGGTTCCGGCATCCGGGCGATTCACCAGGAAAGGATCTCGGCCTGATCACTCAGAACCCTGCGCCAGGCCAGGTCCGCGTGACACTGCATTCACTCACGACGGCGGGTCCCATCGTGACCGTCATCGGTGAGATCAATTACGATCCAACTCGCCTGCAGTGGCAGGACTGTGCCAGCGACGGCCAGAGCGCCGGCAAGGACCTGCATGTCAGGGAAGCGGCGCCGGGTACACTTCGCCTCGTTCTGGCCGGCTCGCTGACGCCACTGCCCGCCAACAGTGAAGTCGCCGCGTGCGTGTTTGCCGTGATCGGCAAGAACCGAACTCCGGTCACGATTCGGGCACACGGTGAAGTTGCCGATACGACATTTGCCGATCGGCCGTTTGATCTGACGCAAACGGTAGCGATCGACAGCTAACAAGAGGGGAGAGGACCCATGCGAAGGATTGGGGTTCAGTCGATTCTAGCCGCCATTCTCACCGTGTGGCTCGCATTTGCCGCGATGGGCAGCGCGAACGCGCAAACGTGTGCCGGAAGCTGCAACGGCGATCAGCGGGTGACAGCCGCGGAACTGACCAGGATGGTGGCCATCATTCTGCTCTGCAATGGCAATCCACAGGGCTGCGAGGCTGTGCCGGGTGGTTGCGTGGCCGGTGACGCTGACGGCAATGGCCTGATCGAGATCAACGACCTGATGATCGTGATCGGTCAGATTCTGACCTATGCCGACGGTTGCCCGCCACCGCCGCCGACTCCCACCCCGACCGAAACGCCGGAACCGACGGCCACCGAGACTTCACCGCCGCCCAGCGACACGCCCGAACCGACGGCCACCGATACGCCGGCGCCTCCTACGGATACGCCCGTGCCAACCGATACGGTTCCAGTCCCCACGGCAACACAGACCTCCCCGCCGCCGACCGCTACGGCCACGGCCACGGCAACGATCCAGGTCGTTCCGGGTTGCGGCAACGGCGTCGTGGAGGCGGGTGAGGAATGTGACGACGGGGGCATTTGCGTCGGCAGTGACAATGCCGGTACGTCGTGCACGGGCGACGCTCAGTGTCCCGGCGGTGGCGTGTGCGTGGGTGGCACGAACGGCGAGACACTCTGCCAGGAGGACAGCGACTGCCCGGGAGGCACTTGCGTGAGCTGCCGGCCCTTCGGCGGTGACGGCTGTGCCGCCAACTGCACGAATGAACGGGAAATTCCGTATGCCCTCGAACCCGGGAAGACGGCGACTGGCAGCCGGGCATTTCTCCATACGGCCGGCCTGC
>CAZEWD010000177.1:0-5078 GCA_964515725.1 uncultured Binatia bacterium (SeqCode) | reverse complement strand
CTGCGCCTCAAAGGTTCGCAAAATCTCCAGATCGGCAAACGGCGTGACGGCATCATTCCCGTCGTCGTGAAAGCCGAGGATGTGAGCCTTCCTGCGATTCCAGTCTCCACACTGGCCTGCGCCTGTGTGCGTGGCATCGCGGCCAAGCGTTGCGGTGGCGCCATTTACGAGTCGGGTACCACCCTTTCGCCCGATTGCACGATTACGGATGACTGCGCCGCCCTGGGCAAGAAGCCATGTGCCTTCATCCATGGTCCGGGTAACTCTGCGTCGGGAGTCATCGGATGTGACGGATTGAGCCGTGTCGATGCGACGATCACACAAGAGGCTGGCACGGAGATCCCACGGCCGGTCCCGCCCACACCACCGTCCGATTCGGGTCCTTCCATCATCACACTCAGCGGCTCGGGTGGTCCGGGTTCGGCACAGTTGTTCAATACCTCGCAGATCGGCCAGACAGCACCACCGCCGGGTCTGGCCAATGTTTGTGATGCAAGACTTGTGGCGGCAGGGGACCTCGCGGCGGCGAAAGCTGCCTATGGAGAAGATCTGCTGTTCTGCACGGACGATGATCCGCTCTCGGTGCGCGGCAACCCGAATACGTTGCCACTCGTGACCGGCCGTGTCACAGGAACGGTTTCGAACGGCTGGGATGGCGTAAAGTTTGTGACGATCGGTCCGGATTCGATGGATGGCGTCCCGTTCAACTGCGCCGCTCTGGAAGCCCCCGTGCCGTCGGTTGTCGGTGTTGCGCTGGCAACCGGTTTTACGTCGGTCAATCAGCCAACGTTGGGTGACATGGTCGTAACCAATATTTTTGTCGGCGGTCCGACTCCCACCCCCAAGCCCTGAGATCCGTGGGAAGATCCGGGCGATCGCCCGGATCTTCCCAATAGAGCCACCCCGGCGTGACTCACGTGGCTCAGTCCCTCGTCTCGAAGCGGTATCAAAACGTGAGATCGTCTGCCGGGCTCCACACGGCAGTATCGGATTCCCGTGTGGTGACCAGAAGAGAGAAGCGTAGAGCCGGCGTGAGAAGGCCCTGGCTGTAAAAGAGATGTTGTGAGGGATGGCCGGAACCGAAAAAGCACCAGGTGGATCCAATCACAAAAACGGATTGACAAGGCTCCTTGGCAGCAAGTAGATGGGTAATAGCTTCATTAAGGGAAGTTGATTCGAGCCGGGTATTCACAGAGGAGCGTGGCGCCCTACGAAATGAGATCAGCGCTGTTGGCGATAGGCGGGAATGAGACCGGAGCGGCACTGGACACATTCCCGAGCCGGCAGCGGAGAGAACGATGCCGAATCTGGGAAGACCAGAAGGAGGGGAGATTATGCAGGCAAGGATGATGCGATGGGTGATCACCGCAGCCACTGCCGGCGCCGTGCTGACGAGCGCCTCGGTATCCCTGGCGGTGATCGACAAGTGCCAGATGGAGATCGAAAAGCGGACTTCGGTGTTTCGCTCGAAGGTCGAAAAGGCCCTGACGAAATGCTCCGACTCGATTCGCAAGGAAGTCCAGAAGAACAACGTCACCCCGGGAAAAGGATTTCTGGTCAACGGCGCGAAGACCTGCCAGATCGAATTGGGTAAGATTTTCGATATGTCAAAGACCGCTGCGGGCAAAGACGAACGCAGCAAGTTCTATGCGGCCATCGATAACGCATTTGCGGGAACGAGTCCGAAGTGCAATGGTCTGCAGGACCTGACTACCCTGGGACATATGGCGGGGGGTACGGGTAACCTGGCGCCGGGTACAAACATCCAGGATTTCGTGAAGACCTGGTTGGCCGTCGATTCTGTCCGGAGTGCACTCAATGACCAGATTGCGCGCCAGGCCGACTTCATTACTCAGCTTGCCGCGGCAATCGATGCGCCGGCAAAGCCGCCTGGAACGAGTGTGGCGACTGCAGAGACAGATTGTAGCCAACCTGAAACCTGTAATCCAAAAACGGTCCCCGGTTGCCGGCCAGATCTTTGCAAGCTCAAAGTACAATGTCGCGAACATGCCTGCACGTTGGCTGCCGGCAGCCAGACCAATACAATCGCTCTTGGGGGTAATCTCAATGCGCCTGGCGCGCTGACCGGCCGTGCCGTCATGTCTGTGTGCAACATGAAGGGTCTGGGTTATGGCCTGGGCGACGGTGGAGAAGGCCTCCTGGTCACGGGCAGCCCCAGCCTGACGATCAATCCACCGAATATTTTCGGCAACACGGTGTGTGTGAACATGCTCCGCATGCAGGGATACTGTGCGTGTAGTGGTGGTTTCCTGGGTCGTCCCAAGAATACGGCCTTCTGTTCGGACCACATCCTGTCGGATGGTGACGATTGTATTGGGGGAACAGCGCTCGGACCCAATGTGACCGAATCATGTTTCTGTGCCGCGGGGCAGAATCCAACAACTACTCCCTGTGGTCCGGGCCTCGCGAGCTGTACCGCGCCTCTCTGGTGCGGACTGAGCGCCAGTGGCGCACCCTGCCATCCGGGGACGGAACACACCGCCGTGAAGGTCACAAACTCGGGTAACACGGCCGCGGGCGATTGTGTGTCGATGGGTACTACGCAGTTCACGGTCCTGCCGGCCGGTGGGGATTGTGACGGGGGCGGTCCGAGCAACAATCCGGCGTCGTTTGGACCGGACTGTGAGCCGTGCACGGCGGATGATCTGACCCCACCCAGCACCCCGTCGACGGTGCCGTTCACGACGGGTAGCGCCTCCGCACAGATCAAGGATACCGTGGCGGGAGCGGGCAATTGTACGATCCAAACCAACAACAAGTGCATTGAAGACCTCAACTGTCATACTGCCGAGCAACCGTTAGATACCTGCGATGGCCAGCAGGATATCACGGATATCGCCGTTGGGCCGGATGTCGGCGCGCCAGCTCCGAGCTGCGCAGCGCTGGCAAGTGGGAATCTGTCAGGGATGACACTCGTCGGAGGATTCCCGGCGCTCGATGCCAGCCAGAGTCTGGGAGATCTGGTGACTACCTTCAAGTTCATCTGCCAGTAACCCGGCTTCCTGTTGCTCCCGAACAGAGAGAGGGTGGCGGGCATTCCGCCACCCTCTCTCGTTTTTGAGCCTGAGACGGTGCCGCCTGAAGGTATCCGCCCCGGTCGTTCGACCTGCAGTTGCCCCTCGGGCGTAAGATCGAGAGGGGACCGGCACTTAAAGGTCACTGCATAAGGATACGTTCCATCTTGTCCGGCGGCGAATCCCGCTGCTAACAACACAGCGATTCTCGTGAGGAGGTCATCGGGATGTGGCGGAAGAGTGTGAAGCTCGTCGTCTTCGTATCGTTGGTTGCCACAAGCCTTCTGTGTGGAGAAGCCCGCGCCGCCACTGCGGTGGAACCCGAGGGATACGGCCGTTTCCACTGGGGAATGCGGGAGGATCAGGTGAAAGACTCATTCCCCTCAGTCGCATTCGTCGATCCGGGAGATCCGGGGACGCCTGCACCTCCGTTCACAATGCACAGGTATGAATTGCAGGGGGAAAAAGTCGGCGCCTTCAAAAATTGCACGGTTCACCTGCTTTTCTTCAATAAGATCTTCTACCGCTACGAGGTGAATTGTCCGGCCGAAAAAGCCGCGATCGAGAAGTACCTGAGCGACAGCTTTGGGCCGCCCACGGTCGTGCGCGATCCTGTGCGCGAGTGGACGAAGCCGAAGACCCACGTCAGTTACACGGCGGCCAGTGGAATCTTTCTGGTGGAAGAGACGGCGACAACGCAGCAGGTGAACATGGCTCTGCTGTCGTATCTTCTCAGGAGCGGCCAGGCGCCGCCTGCCGTTTCAGGCGCGGTCGTCCCCGGTGGAAACGATTCTTCGAAACCATGAGTGGAATAGAGTCCGTGCGCCTGTCTACGGAACCCCTTCGTTGGCGGAAGACCTTTGTCTATCAGGTGCGTAAAGAATGGTGTCCGGTGGACGTGTGCCGTAAATTCGGACCAGATGCTTCCATCGGCACGGGAGGGGAGGAGTCATGCTGAAAGTCCGGCGAATCGTCACGATAGCGCTGTGTATGTTGGTGGTGGGTGCGGTGAGCGCCGCTGCTGACGACACTTCGGCAGAGGGTGGTTCACTTCTCAAAAAGCTGATCTTTTCGATCAGCGCTGAACCGGAAGATGGAACGGCACCGCTCAAGGTGCGGTTCGACGTCGAACTCTACGATGACGATATGACGAAGCCGGTATTCCTCTGGAACTTTGGTGATGGAGAATCTTCGAAAGAAAAATCTCCCGTCCATACGTTCAAGAAGCCCGGCGATTACAAAGTGACGTTGCGTGTGGAAGATACAGGGGACCGGTCCGGCACCGACGATATCCTGATCATCGTCGAAAAGAAGGAGTAGTGCGGGAGCGACGCTTCGCGTAGTGCGGGGCGGGCCGGAAGGCGGAACCATCTGTCTGCGGCGGGTGTTCGAGTTCGGGGACTTGAAGGCAGCTCCCCGTGGTGGCCAGCGGCGCAGCGGCGGGAACTCTCAGCGGGAGCCCGGTTCGACTGGATCGTCGAGCAGTGCCAGGAGGCGGCGTGACGCTTCGGTCGGTGTCAGACGCGCCTCAGCCACGGCGGACTGCATCTCCGGTAGCATCTGCCGCACATCCCGGCGTTGCAGAAAATGTTCCTGCAGACCGTCCTGGAGCATGCTCCAGAACCAGCGTTGTAACTGGACGCGGCGTTTTTCGGCCAGTTCGCCGGACGCTTCCAGGCGATCGCGATGATCGCAGATGATCTGCCAGATCTTGTCCATCCCGGTGTGTTCGAGACTGCTGATCGTAACCACCGGAGGACTCCAGACCGGACTGGTCTGACGGAAAAGACGTAGGGCGCCACGATATTCGGCGGCAGCCCGCTCGGCACGCCGCAGGTTGTCGCCGTCGGCTTTGTTGATGGCGAGAGCGTCGACGAGTTCGAGAATTCCCTTCTTGATCCCCTGGAGTTCATCTCCAGCGCCGGCCAGCATCAGGACGAGGAAGAAATCGACCATGGAAGCCACGGTGAATTCCGACTGGCCGACACCCACGGTTTCGATGAGGATGACATCGTATCCGGCCGCTTCGCAGACGAGCATGGC
>CAZEWD010000176.1:5177-6615 GCA_964515725.1 uncultured Binatia bacterium (SeqCode) | reverse complement strand
GGCCCCGTACGAGTGCTGACGGCATCGTTGCTGCCACGATGCCGGCGCTCCGATGATCGTCGCTTATACAGGCCCGATTCGTCGTCGGACGAGGAATCGCCTGAAACCGTTCCGTTTCTCACAGAAATGTCGTGACTCCGTTCCCGAGAAGCCTCTCGACCTCTTCTACGAGCCCATCCGTGGGAGCAACGCGCAGATCCGACGGGAGGGCAATGATTGTTTCCGTGCTGTTGGGTAAAAGAAGATGGAGATACGCATTGCACGAGCCCCGATGCCGGCCCAGGGCACTTCGAAGCTCTCGGAACTGCTCTGGATCGACGCGTTCAGCGTGTAGTGCGAAGTGGACGCCTTTGACGGATTTCTCCCGTGCTTCGAGAAAAGAAACGATCTCTTCTGCGACGATCTGACAACGTTCCTCACTGACTTCCAGCACCCCTTCGAGGATAACCGGCTCATCCCCGTGCAGCACAGCTTCGTACTGTTCGTAAACCCGCGGCCAGGCAACGACCTCAACTGTACCCTCCCGGTCCTCCAGGGAAAATGCTGCGTACCGCGCACCCTTTTTCGTGTTCTTCATCTTCAGGCTCTGAATGACACCACCCAGGCGCACCCTCGACTGGTCCTCGCGCGAATGCAGATTCCCGGTCGTTGCCTCGGTGAGACGCCGCAATTCCCGCTCATACCGATCGAGAGGGTGGCCCGTGATGAAGAAACCGATCGCCTCCTTCTCCTGCCGTAATTTCTCCTTGTCGTCCCATTCCGGAACAGGAGGCAACGCAGGTGGAGTGCCACGAGACTCGGGAATCGCTCCAGGGGCAAAGAGGCCCATCTGGTTGGTTTCAACCGTCTTCTGCGATCCGGCCGCGGCCCATTGGCAGATTTCATCAAGACCTTCGAGCAGACGTCGCCTGGGTTCGCCGGTGGAATCGAATGCACCACACTTGATGAGGCTTTCGAGAACGCGTTTGTTCACCTGCTGGCTCTGCACGCGTCTGCAGAAATCCGCAAGCGAAAGGAACGGGCCTTCTTCACGCGATCCAATGATCGATTCGATGGCCCTGCCGCCCACACCTTTCACGGCACCGAGGCCGAATCGGATCGGTCGCTTACCGTTCTCATCGGCCTGGCGAACGACGGTAAAATCCTGGCTGCTCTCATTGACGTCTGGCGGCAACACACGGATCCCCATCTCGCGACACTCCGCCATGTTCTTGAATGTCTTCTCCGTGCTGTCCATTTCCAGCGTCATCAACCCGGCCATGAACTCCTCCGGGTAGTGCGCCTTCAGATAGGCCGTCTGATAGGAGACCAGGGCATACGCGGCGGAGTGTGATTTGTTGAATCCGTAGGCGGCAAACGTGGCCATTTTCTCAAAGATCTCACGTGCCAGCGGCTCGGCCGTGCCAAGCGTCACCGCCCCATCGATGACGCGTTGCTT
>CAZEWD010000176.1:379-5167 GCA_964515725.1 uncultured Binatia bacterium (SeqCode) | reverse complement strand
CCTCCTGCTTTTTCTTGCCCATGGCACGGCGCAGGTTGTCGGCATCGCCCAGAGAATAGCCGGCCAGAGATTGGGCGATTTGCATCACCTGCTCCTGGTAGACGATGACACCGTAGGTATCGCGCAGGATGGGCTCCAACGTCGGGTGAAGCTGCGTGATCGCCTCCTTGCCGTGCTTGCGCTTGACGAAATCCGCAGCCATGCCCGATTCCAGCGGACCTGGCCGATGCAACGCGAGAACGGCGATGACATCCTCGAAGGTCGACGGACGCAAAGAACTCAGCAGCTTGCGCATGCTGCTGCCTTCCAGTTGGAAAACACCAACGGTATCGGCCTTCGACAGAAGACGATACGTCAGCTTGTCATCGAGTGGCAGGGCGTTCACATCGATCTCGATCCCCCGCCCTTCCCGGATCCGGCGGACGACACCAGAGATCATCGTCAGTGTCTTCAGGCCAAGGAAGTCGAACTTGATCAATCCCACGGCATCGACATCGGCGTACTGGAACTGCGTCATCACAGCGCCGTCTTTGTCGACGTAGAGAGGTAGCGTCTCGACCAGAGGGCGTTCTCCGATGACGATCCCAGCAGCATGTTTCGAGGAATGTCGCAGGAGACCCTCCAACCGCATTGCATTCTCGAACAGCGTCTTTTCCCGTTCCCCCGAATCACGAATTTCTCGCAGACGAGGTTCCATTTCGAGAGCCTCGTTCAGTGAATAATCCTTGCCTTGCTTTGCTGCGGGATAGAGTTTTGCGATCTTGTCGGTTTCGGCAAACGTGAAGTCGAGCACACGTCCGACATCCTTGATGGCAGCTTTCCCTTTCAGAGTTCCGAAAGTAATGATCTGCGCCACACAATCTTCGCCGTACTTTTCGCGAACGTAGCGGATGACTTCATCACGCCGCTCGAAGCAGAAGTCCATATCGATATCGGGCATCGACTTCCGTTCCGGATTGAGGAAACGCTCGAAGAGAAGGTTGTAGGGAATGGGATCGAGACCGGTAATTCCGAGCACGTACGCCACCAGACTACCCGCAGCCGAACCACGACCGGGCCCGACTGGAATTCCCTGACTCCTGGCAAAATTTGTGAAGTCCGCGACGATCAGGAGGTAGCCCGCAAAACCCATTTTCTTGATGATTTGCAGCTCCCAATCGAGTCGATCCGTATATTCTTTCTCGCGCTCAGAACTCCAGGCCGGCTCTGCACGCAAAGGGGTCAGGCGCTCTTCCAACCCTTCGCGAGCCAGCCTTTCGAGGTAGTCATCGAGGGTTTCCTTCTGCGGTGTGGCAAAGACTGGAAACTGGTACTGGCCGAAAGTCATCTCGAACGTACAGCGCCTGGCGATATCGAGAGTATTGCTGACGGCCTCGCCACAATGGGCAAACGCTTCGCGCATTTCCTCCGGATTTTTGACGTAGAGTTGGTCCGTGCCGAACTTCCAGCGCTTCGGGTCATGGAAGGTCTTGCCTGTCTGGATACAGAGCAGGACCTCATGTGCAGAAGAATCGGCTTTATCCAGGTAGTGGCAGTCGTTGGTGGCAACCAACGGGAGACTCAGTTCTTGTGCCAACCGGATCAGCTCGACATTGGCTCGTTCCTGCTCGGGGAGGTGGTTGTCCTGGACTTCGATGTAGTACCGATCGTCGAACATGGCACGATACTCTTCCATCGCAGCACGCGCCCGTTCGATGGAGCCGGCAGCGATCGCCTGGTTGACCTCACTGGCGAGACAACCAGAGAGAGCGATCAGACCCCCATTGAAGTCACGCAACAACTCCTTGTCGATGCGTGGCTTGTAATAAAATCCTTCTTTGTAGCTCAGTGTGACGAGTCGGCAGAGGTTGCGGTAACCCTCCCCATTCATCGCCAGCAGAATCAAGTGGTGATTGCCACCCGACTCGAAATCCTCTGCCCTGCCGCCACGGTCCGTCCGGTGTTTGGGCGCCACATACATCTCGCAACCGATGATCGGTTGCAGCCCGGCTCCGGCCGCCGTTTTGAAAAATTCCACCGCACCAAACATGTTGCCATGGTCTGTGATGGCGACAGCCGGCATGCCGGCAGATTTCACGCGAGAGACCAGGTTCTTGATTTTGTTCGCCCCGTCGAGCAGCGAGTACTGCGTGTGCACGTGCAGGTGAACAAAGCCCATGATCCCTCTCCTCCTTCGTCAAATTGCTACAGCGTGAATCACGTTTCAAAGCTGCCACGTGTGGCACGGCTCCTTCTACTCCCACTCGATCGTCGCGGGTGGTTTCGAAGAGATATCGTACACGACTCGATTGATTCCGCGTACTTCGTTTGTGAGCCGGCTGGAGATCCGTGCCAGCAGGTCATGCGGGAGGCGTGCCCAATCCGCAGTCATGCCATCGACGCTCTGTACCGCACGCAGCGCACAGACATTCTCGTAGGTCCGTGCATCTCCCATCACACCCACCGTCTTCACCGGGAGCAGGACGGCAAAGGCCTGCCAGAGCTGCTCGTACAGACCCGCGTTGCGGATCTCCTCATCGACCACAGCCTCGGCGGCCTGCAGGATGGCTACACGCTCCGCCGTCACCTCCCCTATGATTCGAATGGCCAGACCCGGCCCCGGAAAGGGATGCCGATCAATGATCCCAGGAGGGATGCCAAGGACACGGCCCAGTTCGCGCACCTCGTCCTTGAACAGCTCACGCAACGGCTCGACGAGCGCCAGATGCATACGCTCCGGTAAACCGCCAACGTTGTGATGACTCTTGATGGTGGCCGACGGGCCTTTGAAGGATACTGACTCGATCACATCGGGGTATAATGTCCCTTGTGCCAGGAATCCTACATCGGGCAACTCACGGGCTTCCGCCTCGAACACATCGATGAACGTGGTGCCGATGATGCGTCGCTTACGTTCCGGGTCCTCTACGGCTGCCAGTCGTTCCAGAAAAAGTCTGCTCGCATCGACAGCTTTGATGCGAAAGTGGAACGACTCCCGCAGAAAGTCCATCACGAGTTGCGACTCGTCACGGCGAAGGACCCCGTTGTCGACGAAGATACAGACGAGCTGGTCCCCAATGGCGCGGTGCACGAGGGCTGCGGTAACCGTAGAATCGACTCCGCCACTGAGGGCGCAGACAACGCCACGGTCGCCCACCTGGCTACGAATCCGCTGCGTCTCCGTCTCGACGAAATTTTCCATCGTCCAGTCGGCCTTCGCCTTGCAGATCCGGAACAGGAAATTGGCCAGAACCTCTTTGCCACGCGGCGAGTGCACCACCTCGGGGTGGAACTGGACTCCGAATTGCCGGCGCTCCGCATCGGCACATGCTGCAATCGGCGAATTCGCACTGTGCGCCAGTACCGTCCAACCGTCTGGCAGGCGATCCATCACATCGCCATGACTCATCCAGACCGGCGTCGGGGAACGGCCGATCCCGGCAAACAGGTCACGATCATCATCCACGAGGAGTTCGGCGGAACCGTATTCGCGGCGATCGGCGTGCCCCACCTTGCCTCCGCCAAAGAAGGTGAGGACACCCATCCCGTAACAGATGCCAAGGACGGGAACGCCGAGTTCCGTAATCTCACGGGCTGGGAGAGGCGCGTTCTCCTGGTAAACGCTGAACGGACCACCGGAGAGAACGATTCCCTCAGGTTCCAGTTTGCGAATCTTATCGAGCGACAAGGAATAAGGATGGATCTCGCAGTACACCTGCAACTCACGAATGCGGCGGGCGATCAGTTGTGTGTACTGCGAACCGAAGTCGAGGATCAGAATCATACGCGATCTTGCTTCTCCACGGCTACGCTCTCGGCGCGAAGCTCCGGCTGGTTGAGGGATTTCCGTTTCTCATTCCCGCCGATAGTTGGGCGGCTCTTTGGTCATCGTAACGTCGTGCACGTGGCTTTCGGCAAGGGAGGCTGCGCTGACCCGCACGAATCGAGCTTTCTCATGCAGCTCATTGATCGTCTGACAACCGGTATAGCCCATGCCTGCTTTCAAGCCACCGACGAGTTGGGTCACGATGAAACTCAACGAACCCTTGTAGGGGACACGCCCTTCGATTCCTTCAGGAACGAGTTTCATCGGTTCTTCAGCATCCTGCATATAACGGTTGCGGCTCCCTTCCCGCTCACGCATGGCATCGAGAGAACCCATACCACGATACAGCTTGTAGGTTCGTCCCTGATAAAGAATCGTCTCGCCCGGACTCTCCTCCGTGCCCGCGAAAAGGCCACCGATCATGATACTGTGGGCCCCAGCAGCAAGCGCTTTGGTGATATCCCCCGAGTATTTGATACCACCATCGGCAATGACGGGAATCCCGTAGTCAAATGCCACCTTCGCACATTCAGCAATCGCCGTGAGTTGTGGCACGCCCACCCCCGAAACCACACGTGTCGTACAGATCGAGGCCGGACCCATTCCAACCTTGATGGCGTCCGCACCACAGCGGGCCAGCGCCCGCGCCCCATCCGCAGTAGCGACGTTCCCGGCGACCACCTCGATGGCGGGATGGTTGTCCTTCACGAACCGTACCGTCTCGGTCACCGACGATGTATGGCCGTGGGCTGTATCGATGACGAGGACGTCGGCTCCGGCGCGTACCAACAGGTTGATTCTCTCTTCACGATCCTCACCCGTGCCGATTGCGGCAGCCACGCGTAGGCGCCCAAACTGGTCCTTACAGGAGTTCGGGAATTGCGCCGCCTTCTGGATGTCCTTGACGGTGATCAGCCCCTTCAGGCGATTTTGATTGTCGACGATCAAAAGCTTCTCGATGCGATTGGCATGCAGAATCTCCT
>CAZEWD010000176.1:0-369 GCA_964515725.1 uncultured Binatia bacterium (SeqCode) | reverse complement strand
ACCCGGCCGACCGGTGACGAGATTCTCCTTGGTCATCACCTCCGACACTTTGCGGTCGAGACGCTTCTCGAAGCGCAAATCGCGGTTGGTCAGAATCCCCACCAGTTTGCCATCCTTGGTCACGGGCAGCCCGGAAATGTTGTACCGATGCATGATGTCGAGCGCCGCAACGATCGTCTGTTCGGGATCGACGGTGACCGGATCGAGCACCATGCCGCTCTCCCACTTCTTGACCTTCTCGACTTCGCGCGCCTGCCGTTCGGGCGAGAGATTGCGGTGAATCGTGCCGATCCCTCCCTCCTGCGCCATGGCAATTGCGGTACGTGCCTCGGTTACGGTATCCATGGCCGCGCTGATCAACGGAATGTT
>CAZEWD010000175.1:0-6621 GCA_964515725.1 uncultured Binatia bacterium (SeqCode) | reverse complement strand
GCAGAACGAAAAACACCGTGACGAATACGGCCTGGGCAGAAGTCCGCGCCACTGTCGAGACAAAGACACCGATGCTGAGCGAGGCCAGCACAAATGGCAAGGTGACCAGAAGGAGAGGGAACCAACTGCCCGCTGGCCAGACACCGAAGAATACGCCCGACGCCGTGGTGGCTAAGAAAAACACCAGATAGCTCAGTCCGACATAGGGAACGAGTTTGCCGATGAGCAATTCGAACGGTGATGTCGGTTGTGCCAGCATCTGTTCGTACGTTCCGTTCTCACGCTCACCCACGAGGCCGAGGCTCGTTGCCGAAAGGCAGAGATTGGTGAGCAACATGCCAGCGATTGTGGCGAGGAAGAAGGTGCGATCACGCAGCGCAGGATTGAACCAGAAGCGTTGCCGCACATCGATCGGTCCGTCGGCCTGTAGAGTAGGTGGCTCATCGCCGCGTGAATTCGGTTCCAGATGTGTCTCGAAGGCAGCAGACACCTGAGCGATGTAGGCCCCGATCCTTGCGGCCGACAGGGGGTCGGACCCATCCAGAAGGAGCTGTGCCTGCGGCTGCCCTCTCTCCACGTCCCGACGGAAGCTGGGAGGGATGACGACGAATGCGAGGGCGTCTCCTCTTTGCAAGGCATCGTGCCCATCGCCGTAACCGGCGACCGGCCGTGGCGGGAGGAAATATCCGGTGGACCGGATCTCCTCGATGAAGCGGCGGGAGAGTGAGGTCTGGCTCTGATCCAACACGACCCAGGGCACATTTGCCGGTTTGTTGGACAAGGCAACGCCAAACAGCATGAGCATCATGATCGGTTGCGCAAACACCGTGGCGAGCAGCGCCTTGTCGTGACGAATGACGGTGGCTTCTTTGTAGGCGACCGCCGCGACATTGGTGAAGAATCGTCCTGGATTCATGTGCGTGCCTCGATGCGTCGAAGTGCGTAGACCATCAGTAAGGCTCCGAACAGGAGGAGCAGAGCCAGCTCGGGAGCCAGCGCCAGCGGTCCTTCGCCACGCATGTAGATCGCGCGTGTCACCCGAATGTAGTGCGTGGCAGGGAAGAGTTCGGCGACCCATTGGACGAGATACGGCATGTTGCGGATGGGAAAGGCGAAGCCACTGAGTTGAACCAGCGGAATGCTCAGCATCACGCTCTTCTGGACTGCCTCTGCGGCCGTCGTGGAAGTGGCTGAAATGATGACACCCGTGGCCAGGGAGACGAGGACATAGAAGCCGGAGACAATCACAAAGAAGATCGTGCTTCCCGCTGGCCACACGTCCAGCACCAGTCCTGCAATGAACAGCATCAGGATGACGTCGAGTGTGAACACGGCACCAAGTGGCAGGATTTTGCCAAGGAGGATTTCGACAGCCGTCGCGGGCGTCACCTGCATCTGTTCGAAGGTGCCGGTGAGCTTCTCGTTGACGATGGAGACGGCGGTGAGCAGTACAGTCAGGAACGACAGGACAAAACCGAAAGTACCCGAAACCATGAACGGCTTGCCGTCGAGGGTCGGATTGAACAATGCGGTCGTGGAAAGCTGGATACCTTGTCTGAGGCCCTGCGTGGTTGTGCCGGATGGTGCAGTGGCCGGCAGAACGCTGTTGGCGATCAGGCTACGCAGGAACCCCTCTGCATTCCCCGCCAGGACGGCCTCCGCACCGTCATAGAGGATCTGCACCTGTGGCAGATCTTCGTCGGAGGCCTGACGCCTCTTCCGATCGAAATCCGGCGGGATGATCAAGCCGACACTGATTGTGCCATTGATCAGGTCAGCCTCGAGTGCTGGACGTGACTGGTAGTGTACCGCCCGGAAGGTATCCTTGGCGGTGAGATCGGCAATCAACCGGCGGCTCGCGGGGCTCTGGTCGGAATCCAAGATGCCCATGTACAAGCCATTCACCTCCGTAGACAGGATGAAACCGAACACGAGGAGTGCGCCGAGTGGCACCAGGATCAGCACCGACAGGGTGAAGGGGCTGCGCAAAGTCGCCAGTGCTTCGCGCCGGATCAAGGAGCGTAAGCGGCGCAGGTTCATGATCCGGCCCCCTGTGTGGCGAGGACCCGGCGGAATACTTCCGACATGGACGCCTGCCGAATGCTGATTTCGCAGCCGGGGGCCTCTTCGTAGAGTACGTCGAGAGATCGCAGGAGCTTGTTGTCGAGAGTATCGAGGCGAGCGACGATACCGCTGTCAATCGGCGTGGAATGCAGACCCGGAAGTCGGGCAGCCACCTCGCGGTTCGACAGTCCGGGCGCATGGATCGTCAATTCATAACCGTCCGAATACTGCCGCCGCAGCGCTTCGGGTTCGGAGTTGGCGATGAGCCGTCCGGCATCGATGAAACTCACCCAATCGCAGTACTCGACTTCCTCCAGGAAGTGCGTGGTGACGAACACGGTGACTCCCGACTCCGCCTCTTCCTGGATGAATTCCCAGAATAACGCCCGGCTGTGCACATCGACGCCGGCGGTCGGCTCATCGAGGAAAAGGACCGGTGGCGCATGCAGGGTGCTGACGGCAAGACCGGCGCGTTGCCGGATTCCAGCCGGAAGGTCCTCGGCCTTTTCGCGTTCAATTTCCTGCAGGCCGAAGCGTTCCCTCAGCGCTCCCCAACGTGCTGTCAGAGACGGACCGGAAAGACCGTAGAGTCCCGCATAGAACTCGACATTTTCGAGCAGGGACAGCCCTTGATAGAGGCTGACGCGCTGCCCCATGTATCCGATGTGTTCGCGTACCCGTCGCGGTTCGTGTATCACGTCGATGCCGTCGACATGGATACTGCCGGCCGTGGGCGCCAGCAGTCCGATGAGCATCCGGATGGTCGTGCTCTTTCCGGACCCATTGGCACCGAGAAAGGCAAAGATACTGCCGCGTTCCACTCGAATGGAGAGTTGGTCGACGGCCGTGAAGTCGCCAAACATCTTCGTCAGGCCCTGTGTGGTGATGACGGCCTCTTTCATGCCACAGCTCCTCGAGCGAGGTGGAGCAGTGTCGATTCCATGTCGATGGGGATGGGTTCGACGAAATGAACCGAGGCGCCGGGCAGCCGGAGCAGGTCGGCACGCACGGCGGCGAACCCGGGGCTCTCGCCGCGGGGAATTTCGACGCGTACGAAAGCTCCTGTTTGGCGAGCACCGGTTACGTAGGGGAGCAGGCGCGCCGCGTGAGCCGTACGGCGAGGCTCGGTACACCATACCCGGTACAGTTCGAGAGACACGGCCTCGCGCAACTTCTCGGGTGTACCCGTTGCTACCACACGTCCCTCGTCGAGGTAGACGAGACGGTCGCATGCTTCTGCTTCTTCGAGATAGCTCGTGGTGATGAGGACCAGGGCACGATCGCGAGCCGCCCGCAGCATCGACCAGATTTCTGCGCGAGCCATGACATCGACACCTGCCGTCGGTTCATCCAGCAACAGAAGTTTCGGTTCGACGAGAAGCGCATTGGCGACGGCAAGCTTCTGCTTCATGCCACCCGACAATGCGCCCGCGGCGCGATCCGCAAAGGGAGCCATGCCCGTACGCGCCAGAAGCGGTTGTGTGCGTGATTCGAACTGCTCCTTTGAAAGCCGGTGGAGGCGTCCGGTAAAGCGCAGGTTTTCGATGACGGACAGCTCACGCTGGAGGCCGAAACTCTGCGGCACGTAACCGACCTGTGCTTTCAGTGCAGTAACGTTACCGAGCAGGTCGAATCCCAGAACCATGGCACGTTCAGCCTCGACTTCGAGCAGCCCCGCGAGTGCGCGGATGAGTGAAGTCTTGCCCGCACCGTCGGGTCCGACGATGCCGACGATCTCACCGCCGTCCAGATCGAGGTCGATCCCGCGCAGAGCCTCGTGTGTTCCAAAGCGCTTGTAGAGGTGGCGAAGCGAAATGGCGTGTGTCATCCGCGAGACTCCCTGGCGATGCGCGCTTCTTCGTTGTCTTCCGACTGCGGTCTTCCAGCTTCTGCAATCGTTTCCCCTGTCGTGTCCCAAAGCACGCACAGGGCGTACTGAGGGGTGGCAGAGTGTCGTGGGTGCATCGCAGACATGATCCTCTACCGCTCCGCCGTTCGGTTGTCGGATCCGAGATAGATGTTTCCTTCGGTCCCCGGCTGCATACGCTCAACGTTTTCGAGAATTCGCACCTTGACGCGATAGACCTGTCCGACACGGTCACTTCGCGTTTCAATCTTCTCGGGTGTGAAGTTGGCCTTGTCGGCGATGAAACTGATTTCGCCGGGAGTACGGTGTCCAGGATTGCTGTCGAGTTCGATCCCGACACGCTGGCCGACATGGACCCGGTGCAGCTCCGTGACCGGCACGTAGAACTGGACGTACTTGTCTGCGGGATCGAGGACGGACAGTACGGCGGTTCCCGGTTGTGCCAGTTCGCCAGGCCAGATGAACTGGGTTTGTGCTGTAGTCCCGGTTGGGGGTGCAACGATCGTGTGTTTGGAGAGCAGCACCTGCAACTCCTCGAGTTGCGCTTCCGTGAGGGCCCGGCGGCGCTGCAAGGCCGTCAGTTCTGTCTGCGCCAGGATGACCTGCCGTCCCTCGGCCTCGGTCCGTGCGAGGATCTGTCGGGCGCGCTCTACGCCGCTGGTGGCCTGATCGCGCCGCGAACGGTTATCGTCGAGGAGTTGCGCCGTGCTGGCACCGGTTTTTACCAACTCCTGCTCCCGGGAGAGGGTACGCTGGGCCAGCTCAGCAGCAGCTTCCGCCTGTCGCACGTCGGCTGCACGTGCGCTGACCTCACGTTCCCAGGTGCTGTCAACCAGCGCGATACGTTCCTCCTGTGTGTGGAGATCCGCATCGATGACCCTGATTTCCTCCTGTTTGGATCGGATCTTCGCCTGGATGTCCCGGTCGTCGAGTAGAGCTACGACAGCCCCTGGAGGGATCGTTGCCCCTTCAGCGAAACGCACCTCGATGACGCGGCCGCTCACCTCACTGCGCAGGACACGCTCCTCGCCTTCTACGAAGCCGGTGAAGTACACGGTGCTGTGGTCACGTCGGGCGTAGGCGACAGCAGCCGCCGCCGCTGCAGCCAGAATCAGAATGGGGATGATCGATTTGCGGGACATGGTGTCGGGTCTCCTGCGTCAAATCCAATTTCGTGGTGTTTGACCGAGCCACGAGGAGCATCTCTGTGTCCTCGTCTGACCTCGGTCGATATGATTTGGGAACTGTGTCATGCCGCTCACTCTGCTTCTCCAATGAGTTGTGTCAGCGGCAAACCCATGAGCTGTTGCAGTTCCGCGCGTCGTGTGTGGGCCTGGTAGAGCGCTGTGGTGAGGATGGCGCGCTGTTCTGAGAGAACAGCCTCGGCGCGCAAGACGTCGTCGCTCTGCGCCCGCCCGGCGTCGAACTGCTGCCGTCGGATCCGCAGATTCTCTTCCGCCTGTAAGACCGCCATCTCGGCGGAGCGGAGCGCTGACAGACGTTCGATCACCCCTTGTTGAACGGCGCGGATCGCCTGTTCGAGTTCGCGGAGTTGCTGCTCCAGGGTGAGTTTGGTTCTGTCGAGTGCGAGACGTGCCTCGGCAATCTGGGACTCTCTGCGTAGATCGGTGCCGAGATCCCAGGTGAAACCTGTGTAGGCGGAACCGAACTGCTGGGGATGTGTGACGGTTGAAGTCGAATAATCGCCAGCGATACCGGCCTGGAGACGTGGCAGGCGGCTTCGTTCGCGCGATTGCAGGCGGGCCGCCACACGTTGCTGTTCCTCGATCAGACCTTTGAGGATGGGGTTGTGTTCATAGGCATCACGCATGGCCGATGGAATGTCGGGTACGGTGGGCCGATCCTGGATATCGACGACGTCCGTCGGGGCATCCACGCGCGCGCCAATCATCTGGTTCAGACGCCAGCGGGCCTCGGCGATGGCCAGATCGCGACGCATGAGATCCTGTTCGGCATTGCGCAGGGCGACCTGCGCGACCAGCAGGTCGTTCTTCGTTGCGCGACCACTGTTGAAGTGGGCCTCGGCGATGGCGACCTGTTCCCGGTCGAGCGCGATGGTCTGCTCCGTCACGACGCGTAGCCGTTGTGCCTCGAGCAGATCGAAGTAGGCGTGGACCACACCGAGTTCTTCTTGCAGTGTGGTGGCCCAGGCACGCGCCTGTTCGCCCCGATAGCCAGCCTGCGCAGCACGTAATGCAGCGCGAAATTCACCAGAGAGGTCCAAAGGTAGGGTGAGATTGCCATTGAGGGTACCGAGGTCGCGTTCCCGGATGGTGATGGCGACAGAACCGCTACCTGGGGGAAGGGCCTCGGCAGGAAGCGTCACCCGGTTACGTAACGGGTCCGTGTACCACGTGTAGCGTCCGGATGCCGTCGTAGAGGGGAGGAGGAGACTGCGTGTTGCAGCGACACGTGCTGCCTCCTGATCGACTTCGTTGCGGGCCATCTGGATGCGCCGATTCGACTGCGAGGCGAGATGAAGCGCCGTCGACATGCGAATCGGTCCGGCCTGGATCGCCGAATCCGCAGGTGCGGCGTGCGTGGATTCGACTGTAAATGCCGTGCCTGCCAGGGAGGACCGCTCAGCTAGTTCCTGCCCGCGACGTTGCGCATCCCAACCACCGTTCCCACCCGGCTCGATCATGGCGCTGCAGCCCGCCGAAAGGAGC
>CAZEWD010000174.1:0-6695 GCA_964515725.1 uncultured Binatia bacterium (SeqCode) | reverse complement strand
GCGGTCTGCCCCGCATTCCCGGCAAACCACCCCTCGGTGGCGAGATCTTGAGCCACGATTTCGTCGAAGCGGCCCTTCTCGGACGTTCCGGCTGGACTTTGTGGCTGGCCTACGATCTCGGCGGTAGCTTTGAAGAAGTGCCATCGACATTGCTCGAAGAGATGAGCCGTGATCGCCGTTGGTGCCAGGGAAATCTGCAACACCTGCGACTCCTCTTTACCGAAGGTTTGTTCGGAGCCCACCGCGCCCTCTTCATCAACGGAGTCCTCTCCTACGTTTCAGCACTTCTGTGGTTCGCTTTCCTGACACTCAGCACGGTGGAAGCCATCGCCGATGTGATCTGGGAGCCGGAATACTTCCCCGGTGGCGCAAGCCTCTTCCCACAGTGGCCAATCTGGCGTCCCGATTGGGCCCTTTATCTGATGGCCGTCACGGCCGTGATCCTGTTCCTGCCGAAAATCCTGAGCCTTTTCCTGATCATCGGCCGTGGTCAGGCCCACGCCTTCGGCGGGCCGTTACGGCTGGTCCTGAGCGCATTCATCGAAACGCTGTTGTCGAGTCTGCTGGCGCCAATCCGCATGGTATTCCACAGTCGCTTTGTCGTGCAGAATCTTCTGGGACGCACGGTACAGTGGACAGCGCAGGGACGCGAAGATGCTGAAACCACCTGGGGGAACGCCCTGCGTTACCATGGCCTCGACACCCTCGTGGCAAGCCTGTGGGGTATTGGTCTCTACTGGCTGAACCCGCACTACTTCTGGTGGCTCACACCCATCATTGCGGCTCTGATTTTGTCCGTTCCCCTCTCGGTTTATGCGAGCCGTGTTCGCCTGGGAGATTTCGCCCGCCGCCACGGTCTGTTTCTCATCCCCGAGGAAAGCGAGCGACCCCAGGAATTGCATGATCTCGATGAAAACCTGGCGCGCGAGGAACGTGAGGACGCGATCCGCGCCCCCCTCGAATCGGACGGGTTCATTCGCGCCATCGTTGACCCGTATGTGAATGCCCTGCACCGTGTGCTCCAGGGACAACCGCGCTCGCTACGGGAGTCCGTGCGCAAACGCCGCTCGGAATGGATTCACAAGCTGGTCACAGAGGGTCCGGATGCACTCCCTGTCAATCCCCGCAAGTGCCTGTTGGCGGATCCGGAATCTGTCGACACGTTGCATCGTGCCGTCTGGGAAGTTGCAGATCCCGCCGCCGCTGCCCGCTGGGGTCGGCCGGGAACACGATCGTGAGATCGATCTTTTCAACGGGAACGCACGCCGAAGTCGGTCTTTTTGATCTTTCCCAGACTGGCTGCTGCAAGTACCGCCAGGCACGGCACCAGCGGGAGGACATAACGAACTGCTGGTTGGACTGCGGCGTGCAGGCCTGTGTAGAAGGCGGTCAACACAAACACTCCGAGAACCATTGGTCGAATCTCCGGTCGATGGCGCCAGAGTCGTAGACCGCCGATCAGAGCGCAGGATAGGAGCGTTCCGTGCAGGAGAGCATAGACAGCCATGCTCAGACGACTACGGCCGAGATACCAGGTGAGAATGAGGTTCCGTAACCAGAGCTGCAACGCCTCACCCCGATGCTGTTGAATCCACTGCATGGCGGCGTGCCGTGCCACATGGTCGCGCACCATCAACGGACTGTCGCGTGACGCTCCCTGGAGTGACAGGTCCTGCCAGAGTGCCAATTCGGCGTCTCGATTCAAATCATCCACCGGCGTCGTCCACCCGGCGTGCCGTGAGATGAAAACACCGTGGTACAGAGCAATTCCCGCATGCCCCGACCACAGATTCGCCACACCAGAATGCCGGAGATTCCAGGCGATCCATGGCGTCATGACAAAGGCTGCGACAACAAGTGCTCCTACAACCCGCCTCGGTGCGCGAACCAACACGCCCGCGAACGCTACCACATGAGCCAGTGCGATGTTCTTTGTCAGTGCCTGCAATCCGTACCACAGGCCACTACGGAAGGCGGACCAGTCGTTACGGCGAAGTTCCACAACGAAGAGTAAGAGGAACAGCGTATAGAGCGTCTCCGTGAATGGACGCGCCACGTACAAGACCAGGAGCGGATGGAAGACGCAGACCAGGGCAGCCACGAATGCGGAGCGACGATCCGCCCACTCCCGAGCTACGAAAAAGACGGCGGCGCAGGTCAACGCACCGAGCACGGATTGCGTCAACTGCCAGGGCCACGCCACATCTCCGAAAAGCAGCATGTGGGCCGCATAAAAAAACGGTACAACCGGTAGCCGCTCCGACCAGGCGTCTCCTGAGGCAAGGTGATAGCCGACCCCGCTGATGAGGTTACGGGCAATCTCGTCGTAACCGTCACCCAGCTCCAGACGGATCGCCAGATGAGGATAGATCAGCCAGCAAAAGGCACAGCGAACCATGAGGGCGAGCAGAAAGATCGCCAGTGTCTCGGGTAGGAGGCCGACTCCAGATGAATCATTCTTCGTGATGCGCTGACCTTTCGAGTGATGCCGCTATAATCGGCACGTGTCCGAGGAAGCAACCGGCAGCGCCAATGTACCTTCTATCGAGGACAAACTCGCGGCCGTGCAACCTCGCCCGGGCGTGTACCTGCTAAAGGACCGCTCCGGCAAGGTCATCTATGTCGGTAAAGCAAAGAATCTGCGAAACCGCGTACGGCAGTACTTTCGCGGCGGTGATGAGCGCACGCAGGTGCGCTTCCTCATGCAGAAGGTTGCCGACCTCGAAACACTCGTCACGAGCAACGACAATGAAGCCTTCATCCTCGAAAACAATCTGATCAAGCAGTACAAGCCCCGCTACAACATCCGTCTCAAAGACGATAAGTCGTACGTCAGTGTCAAGGTGACTCTGCAAGATCCGTGGCCGCGTATTCTGGTCACCCGCAAAATCGTCAAGGATGGCAGCAGGTACTTTCGACCCTACGTATCCGCCTGGAGTGTGCGCGAGACACTCAACCTGATCCGCAAAATTATTCCGCTGCGTACCTGCAGCGATCCGGTGTTCCGCAATCGCTCGCGTCCCTGTCTGGAATATCAGATCAAGCGCTGTCTGGCGCCGTGCTGTCTCGATGTGAGCCGGGAAACATACATGGAGCACCTGCACAGGGCCATGATGTTGCTCGAGGGAAAGAGCCAGCAGCTCGTGAAACAGCTCACCGGACAGATGGAGCAAGCCTCCGAAGAGCTTCGTTTCGAAGAGGCGGCACGATTGCGCGATCAGATCCGTGCCATCGAAAATCTACAGGAAAAACAGCAGGTTGTGACACACCTTGGTTCAGACCAGGATGTCTGGGGCCTCTATCGTGAAGGTGGATTCATCGATGTGCAGGTCCTCTTCGTTCGCCAGGGTAAGCTAACCGGTAATCAGGCCTATCATTTCGAAGATTTCGAATTTACGGACGAAGAAGTGGTCGAGATGGTGCTCAACCAGTTCTACCAGGGAGCACGCTATGCACCGGATGAAATTCTGGTTCCGGTCGATCTCGAAGATACCGATACACGTGCCGCGTTCTTGAGTGAGCGCAAAGGTCGCGGTGTCCGTGTCTTTCGCCCGCAGCGCGGTGACAAGGTGCGCCTGTTGGAAATGGCAGCCGAGAATGCTGCACAAAGCTTCCGCGAGCGGTGCGATGCGGATCACAAACGCGAGCGTATGAGCGCCGAACTCCAGAAGGCACTGCACTTGCGCAACGCACCGAAACGGATCGAGTGTTTCGATATCTCCAATATCCAGGGACGACTCGCCGTCGGCTCGATGGTCGCTTTCGATGAAGGAGAACCGGACAAGAATCGCTACCGGCGCTTCCGAATCAAAACGGTCCCCGATGCCGACGATTTCCGTATGATGTACGAGGTTCTCACACGGCGCTTCTCGCGTGCAAAAATCAATGGTGATTATCCAGACCTGCTGGTCGTCGATGGCGGCAAGGGACAATTGGGTGTCGCCGTGGAAGTATTGAGGGAACTCGATATCACGGAAGTCGACGCTGTCGGTCTGGCGAAAGATCGTGTTACCCGCGATCCCCGTTCGCCGGATATCCAGCGTAGCGAAGAACGTGTGTTCCTCCCGGGCCGTAAAAATCCGGTCGTCCTGAAACGGAATTCCAACGCACTCTTCCTCCTGCAACGTGTGCGTGACGAGGCGCACCGATTCGCCATCACCTATCATCGCCAATTACGCGGCAAGGAGCGTTTGCGCTCGGTCCTCGATACGATCCCGGGTGTCGGCCCGACACGCCGCCGGCGCCTGCTGCGCCATTTCGGCAGCGCGCAACGCATCCGCGAGGCCGCACCAATCGACCTCACACAGGTGCCGGGCATCTCGCTGAATCTGGCACAACAGATCAAAGAGTCGCTGATGACAGCGCCACTCTCGCCACGGGAACCCGAGCTGGTCCGAGACGGAGAGCCAGAAGAGTCGGGACAGATCTGAGCGGTCCGCACCCTCGCATCTTGTCTCCCGCTCCGTGATTTGATGTTCATGCCGCTGTGGACGAGAGACTGAGCCCCGCCGAGGAGCGCTTCGAACTGTGGCGCAAGCGCACCGGTCTGGTTGCTGCACCACTCGTCTTTCTACTCGTCTGGATCACACCCTTCGATCTGCCCGTACCGGCACATCGCCTGGCTGCGATTCTGGCAGCCGTTGTGATCGCCTGGATCACGGAGGTGATCCCGATGGCCGTCACAGCCTTTCTCGGAGTGGCCGCCGCCGTCCTCCTGGGAGTCTCCAAGCCAGGGGATGCGTTCGCTCCCTTCGCCGATCCGCTGATCTTCCTGTTCATCGGCACATTCATGCTGGCGCGGTCGATCTTCGAGCACGGCCTCAACCGCCGCTTTGCCTTCGCACTGCTCGGTCTGCGTGGTGTGGGGAACCGCCCCATCCGAGTCCTGGCCGCCTACTGCGGTGCCGCATGTCTGATCTCGATGTGGATCAGCAATACGGCCACCGTGGCCATGATGTACCCGATCGGAATCTCCATCCTCTCGGTTCTGGAATCGGGACCGAGAGCAGGCCGTCTGCCGCGGCGTTTCGGTGCGGTGCTCCTGCTCTCCAATGCGTTCGGCGCATCGGTCGGCGGTCTTGCCACCCCCGTCGGCACGCCACCGAACCTGATCGGCCTGGGCTTCATCCGCCGTGCCACGGGTGTCGATGTACCGTTCTTCTCCTGGATGATTCTGGGACTGCCGATCGTCGCCTGTCTGTGGGCCTGGATGGTCTTTGACCTGAGCCGTGTGGTGCGTGGAGGCACACTCAAGGGCGTGGCGGAATATATCGCCGCCGAACGGGTGAAATTGGGGCGTTGGTCTCGTGGCGAACGAAACACGATGATTGCCTTCGGACTCACGGTCACTCTCTGGGTAATTCCCGGGATCGTTGCTCTCGTGGTTGGGCAGGAGCATCCCTTCTACAAACAGTTCACCGCTGCATTGCCGGAAGGCGTCGTTGCCCTGCTGGGAGCAGGATTGCTCTTTCTCCTGCCGGTCGACCTACGCTCCCACCGTTTTACGCTGAGTTGGGAACAGGCCGTACAGATCGATTGGTGGATCGTCTTCCTGTACGGCGGCGGTCTCGCGCTTGGAACGCTGGCCTTCAAGACGGGCCTGGCGGAAGCCATGGGACACGGCTTGACGAGCTGGCTCGGCGTTCACAGCAGCTTCGGGCTCCTCGCGGTATCGACCGCCCTGGCAGCGGTCTTATCGGAGACCACCAGCAATACGGCGTCGGCGAACATGGTGGTGCCCGTCGTCATTGCCTTTGCGACCGCCGCCGGAATCGATCCCGTGATTCCCGCCGTCGGAGCCACCTTCGGCGCGTCGCTCGGTTTCATGCTGCCTGTTTCCACACCAACGAATGCCATTGTCTATGGCTCGGGCCGTGTGCCCCTGACACTGATGATGCGGCGTGGAATCGGTCTCGACCTCATCGGGATCGTGGTGATCGTGATGACATTGACCCTGCTGGGTCCGTTGGTCCTGGGTTGAGAGGCGTACGCCTTCCCTACGTTGAGACGCCGGCCCAGTAGGTATCGACCTCCGCTTGCAGTTGTTGCAGGATCGGCTCGTTGCGCGCCGGCTCGAACAATGCACGGTAGCGGTCCTGAGTCCGCAGATACTCTTCGACGGGCTTTCGCTGGCGCGGCACGATCGTATGGACCACCTCACCCTCACGCGTTTCCTTGAGGGGCCAGACACCACTGTCCACAGCGAGCTTGGCCACCGCCACGGAATCCTTCGCCTCGATGCCCCATCCGGGCGGACATGCCGCAAGACTGATGAACATCCTGGGACCACTCTGCCGTGCCGCTCGCGCCACCTTATCCATCAGATCGAGAGGGTATGCTGCCGACACCGTGGCCACGAAAGCCGGTTGCTGCGCCCGCCAGAGCTCGAACAGGTTCTGCTTGCGCTGTTGTGTCCCGGCCGGGGTCGTCGCCGTCCGCGATCCTTCCGGAGAAGCTGGCGACATCTGGAATCCGGTATTGGCGAAGGCCTCGTTGTCGTAGCAAAAGTAGTAGAAATCGAGCTGCCGCTGGACCGCTGCGAGGGTCGCCTGCAATCCGATGCCATTCGCCGCGCCATCGCCCGTAACAACGACGACCTTCAAATCTTCCTCCCGTGCCAGACGCCCTTTCGCAATCAGGAGATCGAGCGCATCGCGCACGCCCTGTGCTCCGGCTGGTGCCGAGGCCATCGCCGT
>CAZEWD010000173.1:5801-6724 GCA_964515725.1 uncultured Binatia bacterium (SeqCode) | reverse complement strand
GCTGCCATCCTTCAACATCACACTGAAGTTCCCTTCCAGCGCTGGATCGGTACCGGTCGCCGCCAGCGTATGACGCGGCGCGGGGATGACCACACCGGAATGGCTGTCACCCCAGAAGAACTGGTCCTCACGGTCATCATCGGCAAGATCGTTGCCGCGCAAGAAACGCCCGGTGTCTTTCCGGACCAACAGCGGCAGGTCCGTCTGCTCCTGCACGAATTGTTTGTTGTAGAGTCCCGCATCGATGATCACCTTGCACATCGCCAGCGACAGGGCGGCGTCCGTCCCGATGCGAACCGGCAGATGATAATCGGCGTGGATCGCTGACGGACTGTAGTCCGGCGCGATGGTGACCACCTCGCCGCCGTTGTACCGGGACTCGGCCACGTAGTGGTACCAGTGGATGTTCGTATAGACGGGGTTGGCGTGCCAGATGAGCGTCAATTCGGCCAGGAACCAATCGTCCATAGACGACACGGGATTGAACAGTCCGAACGTGAGGTGGAATCCGGGGCTGAAGTCCTGGAATTCGGCGTTGCCGTCGGTCGTCGGCGTTCCCAGACTGTCGCTGAAAGCTCGCGCTCCAGCCGCGGCAAATTCGGGGGTCATCAAAGTGATGATCGACTCCGGTCCTTGCTCCTCGATCGCATCGAGCATGGCGTCGGCCACCTCGTCGAGCGCCTCGTTCCAGGAAACCGGCTTGAACTTCCCCTCGCCGCGTTTGCCGATACGCTTCAACGGCTGAGTGACACGGTCGGTCTGCGTGAGCAGATCACTCCAACAGGCACCCTTCTGGCAGCCCATGGGATTCATATCCGGAACACCAGCTTCGACCGGTGTAAACACTCCCGCCTGTTCTTCGCGAACGATCTTGCCGTCTTTCTGGTAAACCCGCCACGGGCAACCACCTGGATAGCAATCGA
>CAZEWD010000173.1:0-5791 GCA_964515725.1 uncultured Binatia bacterium (SeqCode) | reverse complement strand
GAATGACTGCCCCAGGTCACTTTGTCCCACGTCCACTTCGAGCGATATGCGTCGGCCCACTTACCTTTGATCTGTGTCATCGGGAATCTCCTCGTCGGTCACTTCCAGACAATTTCCGCCGGATCACGTGTCAGATGTCCGAGGGCATCCTTCCAGCGGTACAGGATCAGCGCATCCATCACCTCGGAATCCTGGCCACGCCGCTTCTTGTCCAGTTCCGTTCGCAGGACATCGAGAGCACCATGCACCGGCTTGCCAAAGAGCTTCTCGAGGTAATCGGGTGGAATACGCTGGCCGCCTTCGTCGAAACTGCCATCCTCGCGCAACGGCGCAGGTGAAAGAGGCGGCACATAGTAGACGTTTGGGTGCGTGCCGAATTCCGGGTGTAGAGGCAACGCCACCTTCCACTTCTCCACCAGCTTGTGGACGATACTTCCCTCGTCATCGAGAAAGCCGACAAAGGCGGCACGCCCCGGACACTGGCGCACACAGGCGGGTGCTACGCCCTGCTCGATTCGCGGAAAACAACCGATGCAGTGCTGGCTGACGTTGCGCATTTTGTTGAAGTAGATCTTCTTGTAAGGACAGGCACGCCGGCAATTCTGCTTGCCTTTGCACTTGTCCTCGTCGCGCAGAACAAGGCCTGTTTCGGGATGCTTGAACATCGCATCATTGGGGCATGCCTCGACGCACGCTGGCTGCGTGCAATGGTTACAGAGGCGGGGCAGGTAGAAGAAATAGGCATTCGGGAACTCACCAGCACCTTCATCCTCATCCCAGTTCATTCCCCAGCTCTTGCTGCCCCCCGTCTTCTGCAGATGTACGTCACGCCCACGACCACTACGCAGCACCTCGTCGTAGTTGAAGTTCCATCCGCCTCCGATTTCTTCTTCCGTGGCGACATGCCCGAGTTGCAACTTGCCGTCGGCATCATAGCCGCCGCCCATCGTTTCCCAGTCACGTGGGGTGCCACGGCCCGGTTGGGTGTTGACGGTCATCCACCACATCTGTTCCGTACCCGGCTCATCCCCTGGCCAGAGGACTTTGCAGGCGACCGAGCACGTCTGGCAGCCGATGCATTTGTTCAAGTCGAAGGCCCAAGCGAGTTGGCGCTTGGATGGAGTGATGGTTCCCATGGTGTCAATCCTTCCTTTTCCCTTTCAGGGTTGTATCGACTCGCAAGTGATACGCCGCAGGCCTACCCCGACCGCACACGGCAGGTGAAGGGCGGCCATCATCGTCACGGGTGACCTGTGTCATCATCCGTTCGGGGTGATGACGGCACGGCCGTTGATCTTGCCCTGCCGCAGGCGCTCATAGACGTCCGGAGCCTGTTCCAGAGGATACAACTCCACCTGCGTGCGAATCCTGCCCGTGCGCGCCAGTGTAGTGACCTCGACCAGGTCCGGAATGCTCCCGTAAAAGACCGAGGCGACCGAAAGCTCGGTGGGGACACTGAAGTAGTTGAACATCAGCGATCCACCGCCGATGCCAACGACAGTCAGGTGACCCAGGCGCCGGGCCATCGCAGTCGCGAGCGGCAAAGTTGCATCGGATCCCACGATATCGAGGACCAACTCGGCCCCGAGCCCCTGCGTTGCGTCGCGGACCTGTTCTGCGGCCCGATCACCGGCAATTACCGTGAGATCAGCCCCCAGAGACTGGGCAATCGCCAGCTTGTTCGAGTCCAGATCAACCGCCACGACCTGTGCAGGCGACACCGCTTTGAGGATCTGAATGGCCATCTGTCCGAGGCCCCCTGCTCCGATCACGACAGCCGTTGAACCAGGAATGAGGAGGTGACGCGAACGCTTGATCGCGTGGTACGTCGTCAATCCCGCATCGGTGAGCGGAGCGGCCTGTCTTGGATCGAGATCGCCGAGAGGACAGAGAAATCTCGGTGACGGCACGAGCATGTGACTCGCCATCCCACCGTCCTGGCCCAGGCCACCACCCGAAAACAGAGGACCCTTCTCGCAGTAGTTCTCGGCACCAACCCGGCAGTTGGCACACCGGCCACAACCCCACACGCTGTACACAATGACGGGTTCGCCACGTTCGAGGCCGTCCACGCCGGGTCCGACCTGCTCGACCCAACCAGCATTCTCGTGGCCCAACGTAAACGGTACTGAATAGAGGAGCGCGCCAGCCGGCGTATCCATCACGTGCAGATCAGAGTGGCAGACGCCAGCACCTCCCACTTTGACCAGCACCTCGCCGGGGCCCGGCTCGCGGAGTTCAACATCACAGAACTCCGGTGGTGCCTGCCATTTCGTCATCCGGAAAGCCTTCACTTTGCCTCCTTTCATCCCCCCGCTCGAATCATCCGATCCGTGCGGCCATACTGCCCGCCAGGGAACCCACTAGGCCCTTTTCACATCCACCTGGATGCCGCGTGGACCGAAGTTTGGTGCCGCATAAAGGGCCCGATAGTGGAGTTGCCCGTAGTCGCCTGCGAGATGCAGATTCTTCCACGAACCAACGACCGGCTCCTGCTGTCCTTTATGCCGGGGGAACTGAAAGTTCTCCCAGGCATGATAGATGATGACCATTCCGGGCTGAGCCGACGGCGCGATTTTCACCAGGCACTCGAACTCACCCATATCGTTGAAGATGCGTGCCCGGTCATTGTCTGAAAGCCCGCGTGCCGCCGCATCATCCTTGTTCATGTAGAGCACGGGTTCGCCGCGTTGCAGGCGGAGCATGGTCGCTTCGCTGCGCCAGATCGTGTGGATACTCCACCTCGTGTGCCCGCCGCTCAAGCGCAGCGGAAAGTCGCCTCCCGCCGAGGGAGGCGCCTTATGCACCGGCAGCGCCTCGCCAGCCGCCATGAACCACTCATGGTCGAGATAAAATTGCTGGCGGCCTGTAAGGGTGGGCCAGGATTCTTTTTGATCCACCTGCCAGGAATTCGGATAGAGTGGCCGTTCGAAGTCGACGTCCGAACACATGTTGTTGAACGGCCCATACGGACCGTTGCGCCGGATCGGCACCACACCCCGTTTGATCGCTTCGTCCCAGGACGTCCCTTCGCAGATCTCCGAGTTCTGGAAAATGAAGTCCATACCGGTGCGGGGATTCTCAGGGTCGAACGTCCCACCTCGCCCCCACTGATCGAACAGAGTCTTCAGATCGAGATCGTTACCAAAACCATCTTTCGCGACACCCAGGTTGCGAGCACGGGCTCGCTCCTGGATCCGCCTGGCGAGCGTGCCAAAAATCCACCATTCGTTACGTGTTTCGAAGAGCGGTTCGACGGCCTTGTCGTTCAACACCAGATACGGCAGGAAGCCCCACGCATATTTGATTCCGATTTTCTCGTAGTAGCCTGCGGCAGGCAGGATGATGTCGCTCATCATACCCGTGGTCGACATCTGTGTGTTCACGTTGACGACCAGATCGAATTTCGGCCAGAGGTGTTCGATGGCAATCTGCGGGGACGGCCACTGCCGCAGTGGATTATCGGCATTCACCACGAAGACTTTCGGTGATTTGCCGGGTGCCGGGTGCATCGGCATCCAACCTTTGGACAGAGCCATCTTCATCGCGGCGTCTACACCGATCGGGTTTGCCGGATCATTGGCGGTTGACTCACCCATTGAGGCACCATAACCGCCATGAACCTGCAGCCAGGGCAGCACCGGTACGAAGGCCTCGCTCCGTACGCGCTTGTTGATGAACGCCTCGATGTCACGCACCGCCGGCCGGCTGAGAATCTGCATGGCGAATTTCATGATGCGCGGTAGTTCGCCACTGCTGAGTTCCTGAAATCCGGTCAACGACCACCAGGCTCCCATTCGGAGTCCACCACCCGGTTTCCCCTGATTCCCGGTAAGCGCCATGAGGAGTGCAAAGGACCGGTGCATCAGGTCACTGTGGTAGTGTTTGCAGGCGCCGGTCGAAGCATAGATCAACGCCGCACGTGCTTTTGCCATCTGGCGGGCTGTGCTCCGAATGACTTCAGCATGCACCCCGGTGAGTCCCGCCGCCAATTCCGGGGTATACTCGGCGGTAAGTTTCCGGCGTAGTAATTCGAAGAGTGGTTCAACCTCTACCGATTTGCCTTCGGCAAGCTTCACCTGGAAACGCCCTTCGAGTGCGGGTCTGATCGCCCCCAGGGACAGAGTCGCTTGCTTCATGCCCTGGCTACCCGGGGCCAGCACAGCAGCACCGGTTGCCTCATCCCACAGGTAGAAGGCATCCTCCCGGCCTCGGCGTGTGACATCCTGTTCCCGCAGGAAACGACCGGTATCCACACGGACAAGGAACGGCAGATCTGTCTGTTCCTTGATGTAGTCCTCCCGATACAGCTTTTCGTCGATGATGACCTGCGCCATGGCCAGTGCGAGCGCTGCGTCGGTCTGTAACTTCGGATTGAGCCACAGATCGGCATGGATCGCCGTCGCATTGTAGTCAGGGGCAATCACCACCAGATGTGCTCCCCGGTAACGCGCTTCGGTGAGGAAATGCATGTCGGGGATCCGGGTGTAGAGAGGATTGGCGGACCACAGAACGATGTAGTCCGAATAGAAATAGTCGTCGATCGTACCATCATTCAGAAACATGCCGTAGGTCTGGGTCATGCCGACGGCCATGTCTCCGATCCCGGAAAAGGTATCGAGAATGGTGGCACCCAGAAAATGCAGCAGGCGAGTCTCCGCAGCCGAATCCGGACCGTGATCGAAGTTGGGTCCCGGAGTCGCCACCACGGCATCCGTGCCATGCGACATGGCAGCCTCGATGACCGCGTCAGCGACCTTGTCGAGGGCTTCATCCCAGGAGATACGCTTCCATCGCCCGCTGCCGCGCGGTCCGACACGTTCCAGCGGGTAGCGCAGCCGCTGCGGGGACACCATCAGACGGCTGTAACAGGCACCCTTCTGGCAACCGCGCGGAAAGAAATCCGGGGTCCCTGCACGGCCGCCTTCGTCATACACTGCCGCCTGTTCTTCCCGCCAGACCAGGCCGTCCTTCACATACACGTTCCAGGCACATGCCGACATACAATTGGCACGGTTGTGGGTGCAGTGTACGACTCGATCCCAGGTCCAACTTTCTCGAAAAACATCCTCCCAGGAACGATAAGCGGGAAGGGGCGGTAGAGACTGCGCCCCGGCGATCTCCTGCGCCTGTTGAGCAAGACTCAGTCGATCGAGGGCCAGCAATACGGTGGCAGCACCGGCAGAACGGAGAAAATCTCGACGGCTCAGTCTCATGGCATCTTCCTCCAGGACGTAGATCGGATTTCTCCCGGCCGTGGTTGTGCACAGTTTGACTGATTCCGCAGCATCAGGAATTCTCTCAGGGGTCCTGGCCCGCCGGCCGCGATCGGATGAGACCTTTTTCGAGCAGGGCCCCGATCATGAGGAGAAAATCATGCCGGGTCTGTTCCTCGTATGCGTCTACCCCGAGTGTTTCGTAAGCGAACGCATGAACATCGAAGAGCTGGCTCCACGCTCCACTGACGAGGAACAGCAGAAGTTCAGGCCGAATCTCGGGCGCGATGAGCTCCGCCTTCTGTACAACCCACACGGCTTCGAGAACGCGCTGATAGGGCTCACGCAGGAAGTGCTCGATCAGGTAGGTCAAGCGCGGACTCGACACCGATCCCTCGCGCGCCACCACTTTTGTCAAACCCGGATGTGCGGCGAGGAAGTCCATGTACCTCTGGGTGATGGCCACCAGCCCACCACGCGTCGAACCCTCTCCGGGGCTCGGAACGATCTGGTCGATACCACTGAACAAACGCTCCATCGCGGCTCGCCAAAGACCTTCCTTCGAGCCAAAGTGG
>CAZEWD010000172.1:6434-6733 GCA_964515725.1 uncultured Binatia bacterium (SeqCode) | reverse complement strand
TCCGAACAATAGGTCGCAAGATGCCCCACGTCTTGCACGGACTGCTCTCGTTGCCGGATCACGGCCGCATCACCGCTGCCGGTTTCTCAGCCTGATCTTTCCTTCCCGCTGGGGACGGTGGGACTCTGGCGCTCGGGTTGGTGGTGAATGGGCAGGCGTTGCTCTCAGCCGTCGGTGATACAGCCTTCCGAGGCGTTCTTCACCGTCTTGATGTACCGGTAGAGGGTTCCCTTCACGGCCTTGTAGGGAGGCATTTTCCATGCCGCCCGGCGTCTCTCCAACTCCTGCGGCTCCACTTC
>CAZEWD010000172.1:2834-6424 GCA_964515725.1 uncultured Binatia bacterium (SeqCode) | reverse complement strand
CGCATCGATCGCAATGATATCGCCATCCTCGACAAGCGCCAGCGGTCCGCCTTCCTGAGCCTCCGGTGTCACATGCCCGATGATGAATCCATGGCTGCCACCGCTGAAACGGCCGTCCGTGATCAGCGCCACGTCCTTACCCAGACCCGCACCCATGATCAGTGAGGTCGGTGAGAGCATTTCCGGCATGCCCGGTCCGCCCTTCGGCCCTTCGTAACGGATGACAATCACACTGCCCTTCCGGATCTCCTTGCGCTCGGCCGCAGCCACCATTTCTTCCTCCGAGTCGAAGACCTGTGCCGGCCCGCGGAAGGCCAATCCTTCTTTGCCGGTAATCTTGGCCACAGCACCTTCCGGCGCCAGGGAACCGCGCAAAATCCGGATATGCCCGGTCTCTTTGATCGGATGTTCGATCGGACGCACGATCCGCTGATCGTGTGCCAGACCAGGCGCGTTCTGCACATTCTCCGCCAGCGTCTTTCCCGTCACGGTGAGACAGCTTCCGTCGAGCAATCCCTTGTCGATCAGATATCGGGTGACGGCCGGAACTCCACCGATATTATGCAGATCCTCCATGACGTACTGGCCACTTGGCTTCAGGTCGGCCAGGAGCGGAATTCTCTCGGCTACAGCCGCAACATCGTCGAGCGTCAACCGGATATCCACAGAGTGCGCCATTGCAATCAGGTGGAGGACCGCATTGGTCGAGCCGCCAAGCGCCATCGTGATCACCAGCGCATTCTCGAATGCCGCCCGCGTCATGATATCGCGCGGACACAGGTTGCGTTCGAGTAGCTGCCGCATGGCCACACCTACCGACAGGCATTCTTCTTCCTTGTGATGATCCTGCGCGGGTGTGCTTGAACTCGCCGGCAGGCTCAGTCCCATCACCTCGATGGCGGTCGCCATGGTATTGGCAGTGTACATGCCACCACAGGCCCCCGGTCCGGGGCAGGCATGCCGGACGATGTCCTGCCGTTCTTCTTCGGTGATCCGCCCTGCCAGGAACTCCCCGTAGGATTGGAACGCACTGACGATATCCAGTTTCTGCCCCTTCGAGCTTTTTCCCGCGCGGATCGTACCCCCGTACACCATCAGAGAAGGCCGGTTCAGCCGCCCCATGGCGATGACGCAACCGGGCATGTTCTTGTCGCAGCCGGGCAAGGCAACAAGCCCGTCGTACCACTGCGCCGCCATGATCGTTTCGATGGAATCGGCAATGAGATCGCGCGACTGCAACGAATAGCTCATCCCGTCCGTACCCATCGAAATACCGTCCGAAACGCCGACGGTATTGAAGCGCATGCCGATCATGCCGGCTTTCTCGACCCCTATCTTGACCTCGTTGCCCAGATCAGAGAGGTGCATGTTGCAGGGGTTCCCATCGTACCAGACGCTGGCAATCCCGATCTGCGCCTTGTCCATGTCGGCGTCACGCAGGCCCGTGGCGTAAAGCATTGCCTGAGAGGCGCCCTGGGATTTCGGTTCCGTAATACGACGACTGATGCGATTCAGTTTGCTCATATCTGCTCAACTCGAAGGATCAAAGATTTTTGGAAGAACACCCGAATGATAAAACGCGTAGCACCCTGATCGGACCGGTGCGAGCGCCCGATTCGAAAACGGGAGATCTTCCGCCAGGCTTTTTTTCACCTTCGAGGAAATTCGATCGGTAAGCATCCCCCACACCGGCATTCCAACGACCTGGCGCTCCGGGCCTTCTGGACAATCCCCGGCCCCACTGGTACTCGCGGCGCGTGCCCGATCGCGCATCCCTGTTTCCAGATCTGATCAGAGAGGCGTTTGGTAGCAAAGCCACGCTCCTCCGCAGTGCGCCGTTGGCGGGAGACGCCTCGACGCGCAGCTACATGCGACTCTGGTTGAGGGACGGCGGAGCACCAGCAACGACAGTGGCCATGATTCTCGCGGATCGTGGCATTGCCATGTCCTCCGACGAACTGGCGGTATTCAAGGAGCCACCACGAGAATTGCCGTACATGAATGTCCACCGCTTTCTCGAAAAGCTCGGTGTGACCGTCCCAGCCGTGTATCTCGATGCTTCAGATCGTGGAGTGCTCCTGCTGGAAGACGTCGGTGATGTCGCCCTCTGGGACGCCGTGCAGAATCAGCCACGGGAACACGTCGCCTCCCTCTATGAAAAAGCGATCGAGCAATTGCTCCTGATCGAAGTGGACGGTACGCGGCAGCACGACCCGGACTGCATCGCCTTCCAACAGAGCTTCGACGCCCGGCTCTACAACTGGGAGTTCGAACACTTCATCGAGTACGGGATCGAAAAGCGTGCCGGATCGTTACCAGCGGCCGAGGCTGCGGTGCTGCGTGAACACTTCTCAGATATCTCCCAGCGACTGGACTCGCAGCCGAAGGTCCTGAATCACCGCGACTTCCACAGTTGGAATCTCTACGTGCAGGGGGACGCCATCCGGGTCATCGACTTCCAGGATGCGTTGCTGGCTGCCGCACCGTACGATCTGGCGACCTTGCTCGGTGATCGCGACACACCACTGGTCGTCGATCCGCCCCTCGAAGAACACCTGCTTCGCTATTTCCGTGACGGCTGGGCGCGCGGAGCGGGAGTGAGACCCGATGAAACCGCATTCCCCACCATCTACTTCCTCTGCGCCTTGCAGAAAGCGCTCAAGGTCGTCGGCCGCTTTTATTTCCTCGACCGCGAAAAGGGCAAGTCAGGGTATCTGCGCTTCATTCCTTCGACCGTGAAACAGATCCGAAGAATCCTGCCCCGCTTCCCCGAGTACGCCGATATGGCGGCCATCTTGCGGCGTCATTTGCCGGACTGACGGGATGCGAGCCATGATTCTCGCAGCCGGTTTCGGAACACGGCTGCGACCCTTGACCGACAGGACCCCCAAGCCACTCATCGAAGTGGCTGGCCGTCCGATGATCGACTTCCCGCTGCAACTCCTGAAGGAGGCCGGAATCCAGGAGGTCGTGATCAACTTGCACCATCTGGGAGAACAGATCCGCGCGGCATTGGGTGACGGCTCGTCACGGGGCTTCGTGTTCCACTACTCGGAGGAGAATCCCATTCTCGATACCGGGGGAGGCATTGCCGCAGCACGGCACTTCCTCGCCGGACAACCGTTCGTTCTGCTCAACTCGGACGTCTACATGGAACTGGATCTCCGTACGATGATCTCCTTCCATCAGGCAAAAGATGCGCTTCTGACGATGCTCGTACGACCTGATCCTGAAGCCCTGCGCAGAGATGACGTGGGGCTCGATCCGAATGCACGAATCCGTCGAATTCTCGGACATGGACCACAAGAAGTGCTCGGCCGGCCACTCGATCGGCACATGTACGCGAGTGCCATGATATGCGAAGCACGCTTTCTCGATCACCTTCCCGGCGGTGTCTACAGCTTGACACGAGACGTGTTACCGCGCCTTCTGGATGCGGGAGAGCGGATCTTCGGATTCGTCCACGAGGGATACTGGCAGGTATTGGACACACCGGCAGACCTCGAAAGAGGACGTGCGGAAATCGGAAAACGTATCGCATTGCGTTCCGTGGATTGACTTTGCGTGTGGCGGAAGGATAGGGACGAAGA
>CAZEWD010000172.1:0-2824 GCA_964515725.1 uncultured Binatia bacterium (SeqCode) | reverse complement strand
CCGGAAGCGAGGTGTCGATGGGGATTACCATCGTACAGAAGAGCGATCTTTCGGTACGCAAGAAGAATCCGAAAGTCGCCCTGGTACTGGCAGGCGGTGCGGTCACGGGGGGTGGGTTCAAACTTGGAGGGCTGAAGGCCCTCGACGACTACCTCGTCAACCGCAAGACGACGGATTTCGACTGCTACGTCGGACTGAGTGCCGGCGCTCTTCTCTCCGCACCCCTGGCCGCCGGTGTGAGTCCGGCCGAAATGATCAAGAGCCTTGCGGGGGAGTCTGAATCATTCTCCCAACTGTCGGCGCTCGATTTCTACAACCCGAACATCACGGATTTCTTCACGCTTCCCGTACGTTTTGTCCTGGACACCCTGCTCTTCTTCCCCGGACTGATCAACGACCTGCTCCACCACATGCCCAGGCTGGCAAAAGAGATGGAGCAGCAGGTGGGGCAGGTCTGGGAACGACCCAGTCTCCGATCGCTGCAGCGCCTGCTTTCGCCGATCGCGGTTACCCTCGCGAATTATCGAGGCCTGCCGTCTCCACTGGATTATCTTCCGGCGGGTTTCTTCGAGAACTCGAATCTCGAACGCTACTTACGCTTGAATTTCGAAGCCACGGGGCTGCCAAACGACTTTCGGGCACTCTATCGGGCAACGAGAAAAGAACTGTACATCAGTGCCATGAACCTCGATACCGCCGAACGGGTGGTCTTCGGATACGACGAGGACACCTCCGTGACGGTCTCCGAAGCGGTCCAGGCCTCCACTGCCTTGCCGGGTTTCTACAAGCCGGCGCGCATCAATGGGATCGACTATGTGGACGGTGGCGTGCGGCGCACCGCCAACATCGACGTTGCTCTCGAACACGGGGCCGATCTGGTGATCTGCTACAACCCGTTCCGGCCGATCTCGAACCGGGTAAGACGTGTCGAACGCAACGGACGTTTCCAGATCGAAGGCAAACGTTTGGCCGAATCAGGGATCCTCAGCGTCATCAACCAGGTGTTCCGCACCCTTCTGCATTCCCGCCTGCAGTACGGCTTGCGCCAATACCAGGACGATCCGAACTTCCTTGGAGATATCGTCGTCATCGAGCCGAAGGAAACCGATCAGCACTACTTCGAGTTGAGCCCGATCGCATTCTGGCAACGCGTTGCCGCGGCCAACCACGGCTATATTTCGGTCACCGAATCCATCCGGCACAACTACGATCTGATCAAACAGATCCTCGAGAGCTACGGCATTCTGATGACGCGTAAACAGGTCCAGGCGGGGGTTGAACGCATTCGCCAGGAGGGACCCGACGAGTCTTCGAGCGTCGTCACTGGCGAGTCCCCGAAACGGATCCTCAGTGTCGCGTAGCGATTCGGGCGTGAGCGGCCCTACCGCCTGATAAACTAACACCCCTGCCTACCCACGGGAACTCAACACCCCTGGCGACCAGATCCGCAGGCATCGGCGCCGGTCGCGCTCATCCACATCGAGGGGCATGAGGGCGTCCCCGCCACATCGCCAAGGACGCCACACGGGTAGCTTGGCCGGAGCCCTGGTCTCTCCCCGATTGGGGTTTCAGAGAGAGACCAGGGCTATCGTTTACAGTCGCTCGATAATCGTTGCGATACCCATGCCCATGCCGATGCACATCGTCACAAGACCATAACGCTTGTTGCGGCGTTCCAACTCGTCGAGAACCGTGCCGATCAGCATGGCACCTGTGGCACCCAGTGGATGCCCCATGGCGATGGCGCCCCCGTTGACGTTGACCTTTTCGGGGTCCATGCCGGTTTCCTTGATCGTGACCAGAGGCACGGGCGCAAATGCCTCGTTGATCTCGATCAGATCGATATCCTCGATCTTGAGTCCCGCTTTCTTCAACACCTTCTGTGTTGCCGGAATCGGACCCGTCAACATGATCACCGGCTCTGAACCAACGATCACCTGATCGACGATCCGGGCGCGCGGTTTCAAATTGAGTTCCTTCACTTTTTTCTCGGAAGCCACCATCACCGTCGCCGCACCATCGACGATCCCACTCGAATTACCTGCGGTGATCACGCCACCGATCTTGAAGGATGGCTGAAGAGCCATCAGCCCCTCCAGCGTCGATTGCGGCCGCACGTGCTCGTCGACCTCAAAGATCTTCTGTTCGCCGTTGTGTGTCACCGTGATGGGCACGATGCTTTTCTTGAAACGGCCTTCCTGGATGGCGCTCCAGGCCTTCTGCTGGCTATGCAGCGCGAACTGGTCGATTTCTTCCCGGCTGAGCTTCCACTGCTCGGCGATCATTTCCGCCGAAAGACCCTGCGGCACCAGGTTGTATTTCTCCATCAGACTGGCCGGCGGCGGCCCCAGATCCGATCCCATTGGCACACGAGTCATGTTCTCGACGCCGCCGGCGACCACCAGGTCCTGCGCACCCGATTTCACGGACATCGCTGCAAAATTCACAGCCTGCTGGCCAGAACCGCAGAATCGGTTGAGTGTCACTCCTGGTACCTCGATCGGCCATCCAGCAGCCAGCACCGCACCACGGGCCAGGTTCGCACCCTGCTCACCCGTCTCCGACACACAGCCGACAACCACGTCTTCGACCTGAGCCGGATCGACGCCGGTGCGTTCCACAATCGCGTTGAGAGGCGCGACGAACAGATCAACCGGATGCGTCTCGGCCAGACTGCCCTTGCGCCGGCCGCGTGCCGTCCGGCACGCGTCGATGATGAATGCTTCAGCCATTCGTGAATTCTCCTCTAATGTTGGAATGAGGTTGTTTGCTGCCAGCAGGCCCGCCTTCAGTCAATGGCAGACGACGTTTCATTGCAACACGA
>CAZEWD010000171.1:0-6765 GCA_964515725.1 uncultured Binatia bacterium (SeqCode) | reverse complement strand
CGTATCCACTCTCCAGGTCGCGCGATGATTACTTGTCCGGCCGCGACATCGATCACACCACCCTCATGTTCCACGCGCAGTGTTCCCCGGAGAACGATTGTGTACTCGGTAAAGTCCGGCCGCTGCCCTGGTTCCTGCCAGCCCGCAGGTGCACGCATGTGAGCGATGCTGATCTCCGGCGTTTTCGAATTTACCCGGCCGATGTATTCATCGATGAGTTTCAACGCATTGCCGGCGGCAGGGATGCGTGTGGCACTCTGGATCAGAGTTGGCACAGTCACTTGACCCGGTTGTAAGTGACGGACTGCTTCGATTTCGGGTCGGTCAGAATCAGCGATTCATCCTTCATTTCGATCTCGCGAATGAGATTTCCTTTGAGAGCTCTGCGCAGGCCGATATCCATTTCGAGGCGGAGGTCATCACGCACCCAGAAGTTTCCGCTCATAGTGATCTGGGAGTTGCCCGCGGTGAAGGTACCGTCTTTCCGGAATTCCATCTCGTCTTCCGCGTTGATGACCTTCCATTTCCCGAGAAGCTTTTCTTCGAGTGTGGCGGCCTCCGGATTCTTCTCAGCCTTCACCGAGGGTTGAGGAGTTTCGGGTGCCGGGTGTGCGCGAGCTGCGAGTGGCAGGCTCGCCAGTACCGTGACCAGAATCGTTCGAAGCGACTTCCTCATCGTATCTCCTTGCTGGATTCTCGTGTTTTCGTATTCCCTGATCGCGGAACACCCGTTTCCACACAGTTCACCTTACGAAGCAAATTCAGATGACGCTCGCACGGGGTTTCTAAGCCATCGACGCCCGTGCGACAACTCGTTGTAACCCGTCATTCCGGCCTGGTAGGCCGGAGACGGGCAAGTGCCCAGCGACCCTTGCTGGTCAGCGGTATTCCCTTGCCACAACGGCTTCGATCTCCCGGCCGAGCGCTACACGCTCGGAGGCATCCAGGTGTGCGTCCGCTCGTCTTTGCAACTCCGCCAGGGTTGGGCGTAGACCGCGATGGGTTGCGAGTTGGATTCCCAGACCCGGCCGTGCATTCATTTCGAGGATCGAAGGGCCATGCCTTGCATCGATGACGACATCGATGCCGAAATATCCGAGAGGAACGGCCTCGTAGCTGCGTGCGGCCAGAAGCAGGATCTCCGGCCAGTACGGAATGCACAAAGCGGAAAGGGGCTGCTGTGTATCCGGATGCATCGAAATCGGTTTATCCTTGAGAATTGCATGGATCGCACGGCCTGTAGCGAGGGACAGGCCCACGCCGATGCCTCCCATGTGTAGATTGGCGCGCCCGTCGGATGCGTGTGTGGGAAGTCGCACCATCGCCGCGATGGGAACACCGTATACCACCACGACACGGACGTCCGGCACGCCTCCGGGGCTGAATGTAGATAGCTGCGGATGTGGGATGAGACGCCGTTCGAGCAGCGCCTCATCGCGGGTCTGACTGAGGGAAAATGCTCCGGCAATGATGTCAGCGGCATGCGCGACGACATCACGTATGCCGAGGCGAAAACCACTCGACTTCGTCAGTTGCCCACGTGAATTCTCCGTGATCACCAGGACCCCTTCGCCGCCAGCGCCGCGTGCAGGTTTGAGGACGAAGTCCTTCTGCCGTTGGATTTCGTCCTGTAGCTCGGCAAGTTGCGACTGTCTGCCGTAGCTCCCGAAGGTATCGGGCACAGGCAGTCCGTGTTCGGTCAGCACCTTTTTTGTTCTCGCTTTGTGGTCGACGAGGCCGACCAGGGGTGGAGGGTTGACCCGGATCATGAATTCCTGGTTGCGCCGATTGAGTCCGAGCACCTCGCGCCGGATTTTCCGCAACCGTCCGATCAGGGTGTCCATCGCTTCGAATCCTGTGCCAGACCCAGGAAGCGGCGGTACTCCAACAATCGCAGGCCACGCCACTTACCCAGTCCGATGTCGACGGCGATGGCAACAATCAACAACTCCGGGAAACTGAGCAGGATCGATTGCAGACCCGCCGTCTCGATCACCAGGTAGCAGAGTGCGGCAAGGAGCATCATGTTCAGCGTCAGCCGGATTGCTTCGCGCGTGCCGAATTGGGCACGTGACGACGTGAAGTTCTCGATTACGTTCGACATGATCACCATCGGGAAAATGCTGATGTTCATCAGGGCTCCGATGCCGAACGAGGCTCCCAGGACGGTCAGACCAGCCATGATGGCAGCGACGATGGCGATCAGAATCGCCAATCGCGCAACGAGATGCAGGCGCACGCGCTGCAGGAGGGCGCGCACCGAAGTACCGATTCCGACAATGACGGCAAAGATTGCCATCCCCCACCACAGGCCTGTTGTGAGGAACGCAAGGGAGACGATGACAGGGGAGAAGGTGCCGAACGTCTCGACCCCGATGAACGTGCGCACGATGACGATGATGGCGGCGATGACGGGGAGAACCAGGATCAGATTCATCGCCTGCAAGGGGATCTGTGCGCGGACAGCTCTGGCCCAGGCCCCCACGACCACGCGCCGCCACCAGCCGAGATCCTCATAGACGCGCTGGTTGAGAATCATCGGTTGGACGTCCCACTTACGCGCCTCTTCCACCATCGGGATTCCGTTGAGGACGTTGGCACGGACCATGGCCCACAAGGCGAGGAGTTTGGCGGGGCGATTGACGAGGATGACTTCACCAGCATCGACGAGATGATAGAGGACGGCACCAAGGACATTCCCGACAGAGCGCGCGTAACGGCCTGCGATGACGATGCGCATATCACCGAGACGCAGTTCCTTTTCGCCCAGGGTCAAGAGCGCATAAAGCCCTGCCTCATCGTGCGTGTTGACGAGAAGTACGTGCGCGCCCCGGATGACCTCGATGTTGTTGTTGACCAGCCGCTGCAGGTACTGTTCCCGGAAGTAGCGTGACTCGAAATGGGCGTAGAGCAATACGACGTTGATCTCCGCCTCGAGCGCTTCCCGGAAAATACGCTCGGACACCTGCTCATCGACATTCTCGTCGGCAATGATCACGACCGAAGCAACGGGGTGCTCGACATAGCTCGATGCCGTCCTCACCAGTGGCATGACCGGTCGCGGAGCAAGTTCCCGGGGTTTGTCCGGTGTCGGTTCCGTGGCGGTACCAGTCTCCTTACGGATGCGATGCACGACGTAGTCGTACTCGAGTTCCATTCCGGAGGAGTGGACGATGAGCGGCAAATCGTTGCGGTAAATCGCCAGATACTGGTTCGGTATCCACCCGAAATAGCCGCCGCCGGGGTCCATGGGGACCCAGACACCCCCGAGATACGCCTCAACCCAGGAGATCGTCGCGCGCTTCTTGGTCGCATCCTCGAGTTTGAGGCCGCCGACCAGGCGCGCTGGTATGCCAACGCTGCGAAGGAGTGCGGTGAGCAGGCGTGATTTTCCCGTTGTGCTGCCACTCTCCTTGCGCAACACGGAAAGCGCATCTTCCTTCGCTTCACCCGGTGCTGCACGAACGAAGGAGGCCGTCTGCTGAAACAAAGCCCATGCGGCCTGCTCAACGGTGACCGCCTCGCTGATCAACGCCCGGGCACGGCGGCGGATTTCGGGCGCCTGGCTTTGAACCAACTCCGTGGGTTGGAGTGCGGCGCGCTCTCCTTCTCCGACCGTCATGTCCCGTAGATTCACCTGGGGGATTTCCTGTACCCAGTCGGTGATCGCAACGTCCATCTCGTACGTTACCGGGCCGCTGTCCGGGGATGCTGTCCTGATCCAGGCCCCTTCCAGATTGGGCTGCACGGGATCTTCACGATAGCGAAAGCCCTTGGCGTCGAAACGACGCGACAGAATTTCCTGATGCGTGTCGGACAGGGGCAAGAGTACCTGCAGGCGGCTCTCCGGGGCGGCATTCACCGTTTTCACGAACATCTGTACACGCCAGTATGTGGTAACCGGAGTCGCCGGCTTCTCCCGCGGCGGTGCGCCTTTGCCGATGCCGGTGAAAACCTGCGTGCCAGAAGCCGGCTCGGCGCGCGCGCATGGGTTTCCCAGAGACAGGGATAAAAGGAAGAACAGAAGTATGGGACGTTTGTGGTTTACCACGTGTCGCGTCATTGAGAGACTGCCGCAGTCTAGCGAAGGACCCGGCCGGTGCCATCAGGCCGCTGGATACACCGTCTCCGTCAAGTGTGCTCGAATTTTCAGTTCAGTGGAGAAGGGCCTTCGATCTCACGTACGTCGCCCGTGGAGGGATCGAAAAGGACGTGTCCAAGCTCTGGCCGTGTGAAGGCCGCCTTGCCATCCACGAACAACGAAAAGCCTTCCGGCAGACCGCGGTAGCGCGGTCTGCCATCAGGCAGATCCCAGACGATCGTCAGGGATTTGCCCTGGTAGGATAGCCCGTCGATCAGGAAGTATTCCCAGTCGCGTGCGGCCGGATCGATTTCGATCAGTCGATCGCTGCGCGGTGTCAGCCCAATCACTCCTTCTACGACCAGGGAACAGAACATCGAGTGGAAGTCGTGTGAGATATCGGACGGCTTTGGCCGGCTTCCCGACTGGTAGGGTTCCCACTTGGAATAATACTCGTGTGCGTTGGGCCTCCAGGTCCGATCGAACGGGTTTACACCGGAATAGACGAGTTGATTGTATCGCTCCATGAGTTCCATGAAGTGGTGTCGTGTAACGATGTCCTGGTTGTAGTGTTTGAGTGCTGCCAGCAGAGTGCGCGCTCCCATGCTGATGGGATGGGGCGCGATGTTTCGCGTGAGGCCATCCATCTCCCAGGTCCATTGCTTGTAATGGTACTGGCTGGTGATCACAGGGGGGAAGCGAGCCCAGAACTCATCAGGATCGACGAATTTCAGCAGCGCTGCCGTATAACGTGGTTCGTCTGGCGCCATCTGGGTGAGGAACGGAAAGAAACCATGTAATTCCCGGATGGGCACACGGGCGTCATCGTTGGCGCGGCGTGGATAGAAAAATTTGGTCTCATCATCCCAGAAGGCCGCCAGCGCTGCCGTACGGATACGGTCAGCCATGGCTGAGAATTCCTGTTCGATCTCTGCATTGCCGGACAGATGGGCCAACTCCTCCAGGGCGCGGGCATTGGCGTAAACGAAACTCGCAAAGTCGACGCGTTCGAGGTCGGGAGGGTGCTGGTGCAGGTCGAGCCTTGTGCCATTGAAATACCAATAGGAGAGAATATCGAGGTCATAACCCGTAATCCGGGGACGATTGCTCTGAGGCAGTCCGTCCCCATCTTTATCGAAGCTGGTCATCCAGGCGCGCACGTCGCGGGCCATCTCGTTGAGGAGTGGCCCCAGCTTGTCGGGAGGGATGGGATGCACGCGATGTAAATCGAGGACCGCTGCTGCAGTCCAGTGTGAGTAGGTCTCCCCCCAGTACGGACTCCCCGGGGGATCCACGAGAGCCCCGCTGGCTGCCAGATTCCGATAGGCGTTGTTGACCTGGCTCATGGCGAACTTCGGATCACGCAGATAGGTGAGTTCCTTGATCTGCGCCGGCACGGCAAAGGTGATCGGATTATCAAAGCCGAGCTTGCCCTCGTAGAAACGGTAACCCGAAAGATCCGGCGTGTCGGCTTCTGTCATGTTGAAGCGTACGATCCACCACCGGTAGAACCACATCTTCTTGAAACCCGGGTCGGAGGAGTCGAAGTAGGGGACGTTGGTGGCAAACCACTCATTGTAGGCATGGCGGTGTTGCGCCAGCAGATCTTCGGGGATTGTGCGGAAGCCTTTGCCGGTACGGGCTGCGTTCTCGAAACTCATGGCGACACCGGCAATGGCAGGTGTTCCGTCTTCCTTCAGCGGAAGGTTGCGCTTGAGGTGGATGACCGCCGTGTCGCTCCGTGTAAAATCGGGGGCATCGAGATAGACGAAGAGCGGCAGGCCCTGTATCTTCCCGGCTCCCAGCAACGGGTAGTCCAGTGTAGCCGTCTGATTGGGCAGCGTCAGATACGGCGCCACGACTTCGAGCGAGAAGTCATGCGGTTTCCCGTCCGTGATTTGGGCTGTGTAGATGGCGACGGCCCGATCATCATCGGTGATGAATTTGGCCTCTTCGACCTGAACCGGACCGAGATAGTATTTGATGAGTGTGTGGCTCGGATAGCGCACGATCGTGTACTGGTTGTCGTACAGGGCGAAGGGCTTACCATCGACGATGAACGTGACATCGAACAGACGTTTCAGACAAAGCGTGGAGTGGAGGTAACAGAATTTCCCGGCCATTCCCGGCTGAAAGTGTACGTCCTGTCCCCAGAGGCGGCGTCCCGTAGCCAGCATGAGGATGGCAGCGTCAATGAGAAGTTCGCGCGCCTATGCCGGCGGTAGTCGCGGCGGAGGGAACTGGAAGACCTGGTGTCCGAGGATGGCATCCAGGTATGCGTCACGGGCATCCGGATCCGTTGCGACTTTCTCCGGCTCGTAACGCAGCCACGACTCGAAAAGCGGCGCTCCGGAGCTGCTGGTTACCGTTGGTGTGGGGGTAGGTATCCTGGCTTCCTGCTCCTGTTGGGAAGGGCATGCGCTCAGGAATAACAGGAACACCAATCCCGTGATCTTGAACAGGACCGTCTGCGGAAGACTCTGTCGGGGCATGGCTGAGACGAGAGCTATGTCTTGTCTATCCGGCAGCAGGCGGGTGGTAGAGGACCAGCATGACATAGATGACGGCAGGACGATCCTGACCCACGCGATGAATGTGGATTTCCGAGGCCACCTGTGTGCCGGCGGGCTTTGCGTCCACGGCAACGATACGGCTGCGCGCGTGCAATCGGGAACCTGACGGAA
>CAZEWD010000170.1:4243-6845 GCA_964515725.1 uncultured Binatia bacterium (SeqCode) | reverse complement strand
CGATCTCGATGCGGTCAGCGCCAACGGCTTCGCGTTTCAGATGGAGATGAATTACCGTGGCTGGAAGAAAGGCCTCCGATTCAAAGAGGTTCCGATCGTTTTTCCGAATCGTACCGCGGGTGAATCCAAAATGATGGTCCGTGAATTCTGGGAGTCGATCGCTCTACCGTGGCGTCTGCGGCGCATGAAGCTCTGACACCACGGATGATCCTCGTCACAGGAGGCACTGGATTCATCGGCCGGCGTCTCGTCGGCCGCCTCGCGCGTCAGTGTGGACCGCCGGCTGTCACCTGCTTGACTTATATCGAGGGGAGTTCGCCGGCGGAGCGCGCCGGGGCAGCAGCCCTACAAAAACTGGGCGTTCGCTGCATTCCGATCGACTTGCTCGATGGCCGTGGGCTGGAGCGTATTCCCCGCTCTCCCGATATCGTTTTTCACCTTGCCTCGAATATCGACACGGGAGCGCGTGATCATCGGATCGATGATCTGGGTCTGCGAAATCTGCTCGAAGCGCTGTCTCCCTTGCGTCCCAGCGCTCGATTCGTATTCACCAGTTCCATCGCGGTGATGGATCACCGTATCGCGCCTGACCTTCCCGCCACGGAAACATCGCGACTTCTTCGCCCCCGCAATGAGTATGGCCGCCGCAAGCTCCTCGCGGAGGAGTATCTACGGGAGTGTGCTGGCCGTCAGGGCTTCGGAGCGGTGATTGCGCGCCTTTCCGCCGTCTATGGAGAGGGAGTGCGCCATGCGGGGGTGTTCGGGCAGATCGACCGTATGGTTCGGCAGGATGCCTGGGTCAGTCGCCTCGACTACCCGGGTCAACTGAGTCTGATTCACGTCGATGACGTCGTGGAGATCTTGCTGCGACTCAGCCGGTGGCCGTCACCGGAAGGGCAGGTGCAACTGGTGTTGCCGGCGACGGAGGTGATGGCGTTGCGGCAGGTCATTGCGGCGGGCTACGCCCACCATGGGAAACGTTATCGTCCGATCCGGTTACCTCGGTGGTTCTGGCGCACCTGCGATGCTGTGTCGGCGGGGCTGCTCCGTCTCGAGCCGTTCATGCCACACACCATCCATAACAAGCTCTGGCAACTCGGGTTGACGGTCAATGGCGCTTTCCAGTTCGATCCCGCGGAGACGCAACGCCGTTTCCCCGATATGGTATTTCGTCGTTTTCAGGATTCACTCGACGAGATCTGGTAGATCTACCGGTGGCGTCGTCTGGGGCTGAGGCTGTTTGCCCGGTTCCACGTGCCGCTGTTCACGCCGCCATCGGCGTACTTCCCGTGCATATTCGACGATTGCGGATACCGGGTTCCGGAAGATCGAAGGGTACGCCTGACATGCCTGCCAACAGTCGCGGCAAGCGAGCGTTGGGGCCAGAGCCCGGCGATATTCCTCGGAGCGGCAGATGCGGGGGATGTCGAAGTCCCAATCGCGCAATTTGACCAGCGGCTTTCCGATATGAAAGCACTGCATGACGTTCCCGTAGGCGTCGATGGACAAGACGTCCTGTCCAGCGGAACAGGGGAGCGGAGAGCGATTCGTACGCAGAAAGCGTCGCATCAGCCCCAGAAAGATTTTTGGCGGCAGGTTCAACGGGCTACGGAGGTCATAGTTACGCCAGATGCGATCGAGAGCTGACGCCAGATGCGGGGAAGATCTGCTGATCTTCACGTTTTTCATCCCGCGCGTCAGGACCTGTGCGTTCGTGACCACGCCGATTGTCATGTTGTCGAGACCCTCGGTGCCGACATACTGCATCGAATCCAGGACTTCAGCGTTCATGTCGGAGAGTGTGATCAGGTAGCCACTCTTCATGTGCGGTTCCGATGCCTGGATCCGCTCCAGTTCCGCCAGTGACTGCCGGGCGAGAGCGTAGCCGCCCTTGATGCCCCGGACCGTGGTGTACATGGCATCGGTCGGTTCCAGACTGATACTGACGAACAACGGCACGCCGCGGGTGAGCCGTGCCACTTCCGTGAATACCGATGCCGTACGCGACGGGATCAGCCCGTTCGTGATGATGTTGAGGAGCCCCAGCCGATCTCCCACTTCCGACATGATGCCTGCGACGATGTCGACAAAATCCGGCCGATCGGTGACTTCCCCTCCGGTCAGGCTGATCCAACGAACATGCCGGCGCGCCGAGCGGACGGCTCTGATGATTTCGCTGGCTTGCAATTCCTCTCGTGCCAGGGCGGGATTTTCGAGGTTGCGACTCCAGATGTTGCACGATCGGCAGCGACTCTGACACGAGAAGGTCGTAAAGAACTCGAGTTTGTACGGCAGGATCGGCCGTCTCAAAAGACGGCGCACCTCGTTTTCAGCCACTTTGAGCAGGACGGCGGCGTAACCGCGCGGTCGAATCATACGGTGCCTCGCCACTCGCCTGTCTCTTCCGGCAGGTTCGACCGGGAGGCTTCCCTCTTTTGTGCGGTTCCGGCGTACAGGCAGTTGTCACAAGGCGCCGAAGGCTTGCCCGACAGGAGTTCCCGGCGCCGGGTGCGGTAGAGGCTGTTCGACCAGATTTCGGCCAGGGAGGTCGTCTTCACGTTCCCCATGACCCAACGGTCGTTCCAGTACTCGCAACACAGCA
>CAZEWD010000170.1:0-4233 GCA_964515725.1 uncultured Binatia bacterium (SeqCode) | reverse complement strand
GGCCTTGGTGAACGGACGCTCGCAGACTTTGGGTGTCGGGGGTGGCGCTGTTGCAGCAGCCGCGAACTGCGTCAGATCGACATCGCCAAGGCGGTTGGTGGCTCGGAATCGTTCGTAGGGAACGCCCAATTCGCCGGTGATCGAATCGAAATGACTGCGGGTTTCCGCATCGAACAGGTTCGTCAGAGTGACGATGACGAGTTGTTTCCCGGCGGCCAGAAAGATTTTGCGAAATCCGGCGACCCGTTCGATTCGACGGCGAATTTCTTCTGAAGGGGTGGGTTCGGGGAAATTGACCGAGACAAAGACAGCGTCGAGTCCTGAGGCAGCGAGTCGATGGGAACGGCGTTCGTTGATGCTTCGTTCGTGTGTGATGATTTCAATCAGACTGTCGGGACTGGCCTCTTTTGCGAGGTCAGCCAGGTGTTCGAGGCGGGGATCCGTCAGGGGATCGCCGCTCAGGTAGAGTTCGATACTGTCTGGCCTGCCCGTGCGGCATTCGTCGAGAATTTTACAGAACAGGTCCTCTTCCATTCTCGTCCGATCGGGCGCCTGGATGGATTTCGGGCAGTACGGGCAGTTCAGACCACAGTGTGCTGTCGTTTCGATCTGGATCTTGGGTGGGAACGGGGTCGGCAACTCGTCCGGTCGAAACGCAGGTTCTGAGCATGTGACAAGGACGTCCGCAACCGAGGCGGAATGCCGGATGGGTGCAGGAACACAGCCCGGCGGGGTTGCAAAGGAGGCTGAGCCGATTCGGTGGATGGCCTTCACCCAGGGACGCACTCGGAAGCCGATTGGCTCCCAGGCGGGAATATCCGCATCGATGAGGATATGGATGGATCCCAGGTGACCAGCACGACATCGTTCTGTCAGGAATGTGAGCCAACGATCGACACAGCTTGCGGACAACAAAACATGATCATCGGCTCCTGGTTGGGCTGCGTCTTCGAAGCGCTCGATCCATTGTATACGTCCGAGATCCACCAGGGACGCAATTTCGATACGCAAAGGTGAATCTATTGGGACGATGGCGAAATGCATGGAAACTCGCGCCGGACTTCCGTGTCCGTTCAATGTCTCGTGTGCGTCCAGAATCCTCCACGGATTCAAAAACGCAACAGACCAATCGGTTTCTTTTGTATCCGTCCGCCGAGCCGGTCGCGCGCGAGTGGATTCAGTTGGTTTGGTCCTGATCTTCGGAAAATCGACGGAAACAACCGGAGTTCGCCGTCAGGGGGCCGAGTGCTTCCGCCTTGCGTGAAATGTTGGCCCAACTGCGAGAGATATCCCCGTTGGACTGCCCGGGCCGTGCGGTCGAGAAGGGGCACGGACGCATCGTACCGTCCGCCTGGATCACGGCAGAGCTGCGCCCGCAGCTACACTGCTTTACCACGATCGCTTTGACACCGTGCTCGTTGAGTTCTTCAGCCTTCGCGTTCATCTGGCCGATCTGTTCGTAGTTCAGCGGCCGAACCTGTGGCGGGTACACGATGCCCTCGACGGCGCGTAGCTGTGAGAAATAGACGTCATCGAGATCCCACTCTCGGCAGAATTCCGGCAGATCGTCGAGTTGGTCGAGGGTTGCCGTTGATACGGTCAGGCTGAGGCTGACACAGGGAATCTCGCGTCCCAGGAGTTTGCGGGCTCGCATGAAGTGATGGAACGAATTCGGACCACGCGTGAGGTCATTCAAATCCGCCGTGAGTGCATCGAGCGACAGAGCAATCTGATGCAGTCCTGCGGCCTTCAGGCGTTGCACTTTGGCCGCGGTGAGGGGCACTCCACTCGTGATGATCTTGGTGTAGATCCGGTTCGAGGAGAGCATGCGGATGATCTCTTCGATATGAACGTTGGAGAGCGGCTCGCCGCCGAGCAGTGTGACGTACGGAACGCGGTTGCGTACGAGCTCGGTCACCACCTTTTCCGCTTGCCCGAGACCAACCTGCTCGTTTTCGCGCTCTGGATTGTAACAAAACGAGCATTGCTGAGAGCACTTGTCCGTCACTTCCCACAGGACGAACCAGGGGCTGCCGAGTGACGGGCGAGAAAACTGGTATTTCCAGGGGTCCTCGAACACATCGACCGTGGCCGGGTACGCCTGGGCCGCTTCAATGACTTGCTGGTCCTCCACCGGTACGAAACCATCGCGAACGAGAGAAGCAACGAAAGATTCGACGGTGTAGGAATCAGAGCCGTTCGATCCGTATTCCGCGATCAGCCGGTCGAGTTGGGTCCCCTCTTCGATTTTCGACCACCAATCGCTGGCAGGCTTCCGGATCAGGCGAGCGAGATGGCCCTCTCGACCCGCTGGTCTCTGGACAAATACCCTGCCATCGACTTCGGGCCGGCTGAAGACGTCCTCCCTGATACGCAGGGCGATGTTTCTCGGAAGCGTCATCTGTTCCCTCTCATTTCATTGGTCTGGCGGACCTGGTTTCGCGTGATCCGATGCGACGGGAGCTATATCCGACCCTGATCGGGCGAGTCAATTCGATTTTAGACGCACTAGATCTTCGTTCGGGGTTGGTACCGGGATCCTACCATCGTTCTTCCGTTCTTCCCGAGATCGGTGCGCTGGTCCCCATTCCACGAGCGCCTGTGCGCTCGATCGAAGTGCTCTGGGTCAGTCCTTGAATCGGCGTTCCGGCCACCAGGGGTAGAACGGAGGCATGTCCTGGCTCGGACGTAGTGTGAATTGGGCAGGGCGCTTTTGCAGGAAGGCCATGACTCCTTCGACTGCATCAGCGCCGCGTGCTGCCCAGTGGATGCATTGCGAATCCACCTTGTGGGCTTCCATCGGGTGATCCGCCCCGAGCATCTTCCACAGAAGCTGCCGCGAGAGTGCCACGGAGACGGCCGATGTCCCCTCCATCATTTCTTTTGCGAGAGCGTAGGCCGTGGGCAACAGATCGTCCGGTGCAACGACCCGGTTCACCAGACGGGCTGCCTTTGCCTCTTCAGCATCAAAAATACGGCCCGTATAGAGCCACTCTGCTGCCTGGCTGATCCCGACGATCCGTGGAAGGAACCAGGAGCTGCAGGCTTCGGGGACGATGCCCCGTTTGGCAAAGACGAAACCCATGCGTGCCGAGGTGGATGCGATCCGCACATCCATCGGCAAAGTCATGGTGATTCCTACGCCGACGGCAGCGCCGTTGATCGCGGCAATGACAGGTTTCTTGCAATCGAAAATCCCTAACGTCAGCAGGCCACCGCCGTCTCGGTGTTCTTGCATTTCCTTGAGCCGTTCGGCCCCACCGATGAAGTTTTCGCTACCGCCTGAAAGATCTGCTCCAGCGCAGAAAGCCCGCCCGGCGCCGGTCACGACGACCACCCGAACGTTGTCGTCCGCATCGGCGCGGTCGAATGCATCCAACAGCTCCGCCAGCATCCGTGTGGTGAAGGCGTTGAGTTTGTCCGGCCGGGACAGGGTGAGCGTCAAGATGCCGTCAGCGACGGAGTAGGCGATATGTTCGTAGTCCATGGTGGTTCCTTTCTTTGTCGTCACGGCGGTTTGACTGTACCCCTGGCGCCAACCTGTAAATGAGTGCGTATCCTACCTCGGGATCAAGTGTCTTTGACGCACTGTGCTGCCAGCGTCGAAATGGCTGTGATCCGGCGGCCCTGAGTCAGCCACCCTGCAAAGCCGTTCGTACAATAGCCGAGGGAGATGCCTGTGACGGGATCACCCCAGGCAATCTGCCCTCCCGCACCTCCGTGACCGAAGGCCACGGGAGAGGTCCCCCGCCCAAAGCCGCGCAGGTGAGAGTTACCATCAGACCCGGCCACGATGACACTCAGTGCTCGATTGACCGGAATCTTCCAGATCGGGTCGCGGTGGTGGTCTTCGCTGCGAATCTGTGTGGCGTAGGTGATGGTCTCCTGTTTCATGATGCGTCTTCCCGAAACTGTGTATCCCTCCCGGAGGAGTGGTTGATAGAAGAGTGCCAGTTCCGCAGCCCCAGCGACTGCGCCTCCGCCGGGCAGTCCGATACGCCGTAGGGCCGGACGGTTCAAGGCAAGGATGGCGTCTGGAGTGACATTTCCCCAGCCACCCGGTGGTTCCACGGGGGGAACGGTGTGGCGGACTTCTGCGACACGCGCGTCGTATTCGGGCGGTTGGCCGAGGAGCAGTTCATCGAGTCCGATTGGTTCGAGCATCTCTTTACGGATGAACTCCCGGTAGCCCATACCACTACGGCGACCGAAGATTTCGGCCAGAACCCAGTG
>CAZEWD010000169.1:268-6905 GCA_964515725.1 uncultured Binatia bacterium (SeqCode) | reverse complement strand
GACATCTGCAGGTTGTAGTCCCCTTGTTTTTCGCGGTTGTAGTCCAGGGTGAACAGCAGCTTGTGGGCGATCCTGCCCGTGGAGAATTCCGCGAGCGTGTCGATCTGGGCCGCGACACCCGTCTGGTCGCGATCCTGCCAGATGGGCCGCAGCGACATTGACCGGGTCGCCACGGCGTAGGTGTTGCCGGCCTGTCGGTTGACCGGACGCGAGGTATCGATGGCGTTGAGGCCGGCACGCAGGGATATGACGGAATTGAACCGGTGCGCGAACGTGGCCCGCAGGTTCTTGGTCTGTGAATCCTGATAGGAACCGGGCCCCTGATAGCTGAAATCGAACAGATCGTAGTTCAGGCCGGAGTAGAGCGTATAGGTGCGCCCGACGGGCCGGTAGGGATCCTGGAGGACCACGCTGTTGATGGGCAGGCCCACGAATACGTGCTTGCGGGAATCGATCCATGCGGCGGCCAGATTGAAATTGGTGTCCTGGCTCGGGCGCCATGCGAACTGCAGGCTGGCATAGTTCTGCGTCTGGTCGGCAAACTGCGGCACATAGTCCCGGTGCTGGTACGAGAAGTCGGCGCGGTAAAAGAACTTTTTCCCCTGGCCCAAGGGGCCCGTCGAATAGACCGTGGCACGCTGGTTGTCGAGGGATCCGAGGAGCAGGTTGATTCCCTGCTCCGCGCGTGCCTGGGGCTTGCGCGTGATGGTGTTGATCACCCCGCCGGGGTTGATCTGTCCATAGATCGAGGCGACCGCGCCTTTGATGACCTCAATCCGGTCCACATTCGTGTTGAACGTCGCCGCGGTCGAACCTATCCAGCGAAACCCATCCACGAGGGTCGTGCCCGATGCGAACCCACGCAGCTGGTAGTTGTTCTCGTTCTCGTTCGGAGAGAAGCCGCTGACGGTCGCCAACTGGTCATTCAGCTCCATGAGCATGAAGTCGTTCATGAACTCGCTTGTCACCGCCGTCACGGCGAAGGGCAGCTCATACAGCTTGCTGGCAACCCGTGTGCCTGTGATCGAATCGGCTGCGAGGTACTCGTTGGTGGGGCTCGTGCTGACCCGGAACGCGGAGAGGGTGAGCACCTCGTCGGTGGCCGGGGCCGCCTCGGGTGGCGGCTGCGCCTGCAGGGAGGCGGTGCTCAGGGCGAGGGATCCGAGGATCCGGTTCAGAACGCTTCGTGTTTTCATGGGAGGTGATGGATCGGAAGTTGTCGTGGTGCTTCCCGCCGGCTTCGGCTTGATCAGGAATGCGCCGGTCTGTTCGTCCCTCAGAATGTCGAGAGGCGCATTGACGAACAATTTGCGGAGGGCGTCCTCAGCGTGATAACGTCCCTTGATTCCGGAAACGTGAATGCGCCGCAGCACGGCGGCCGTGTAGGCAACGTCGTAACCCGACTGGTCCGTGAACCTGTCGAGTGCGGTATCGCCGTCACCCGCCGGAATGTCGTAAGCGCGAACCTGGTTGATGCCCGCACCGATGGCCGGTGTCAGGGCGCAAATGAACGCCCAAACCACGCCGACTGCCTGCCGGAGTTGCCGAGTTCGCATAGGAACAAGCTTGAAAGGTATGGATTGCCTGGGGGATTGCGGATCGCGATTCCAGTCGCGCAAGGGTGTCACATGTCTTTAGACGAAGCCTGGGCAGGGAAGGACTATGAACTTCTGAAACATTTCCTGCCGAGGTGAACGGAGATGCGCCCGGGGAAATCCGCCACACTCCCCGAGTCTGGGCAAAGACGAATGAACGGGCGATTGGAACTACCCCGCGTGAGTCATTTTTGTTCGATTTATGGTTGGCCGTTTGCCCCCTCTCTGCGGTATCCCTTCAGGGCGATGGGTCAGGACTCCAATTCGCCCCTGTTGGTTGAGCGCAAGGACCCCATGCGCTGGTTTCACGATGAAATCCAGCCGCATGAGTCCTCGCTGCGTTCGTACCTGCGCGGACTGTTCCCATCGCTCAGCGACCTCGACGACCTGGTGCAGGAAACCTACCTGCGCCTGATTCGTGCCCACGAGAAGGGACGCATCAGTTATGCCAAGGCGTTCCTTTTCACAACCGCCCGGAATGCGGCATTGGATATTTTCAGACGAAGGAAGCTGGCCGTGTTCGAACCGATTGCCGATGACTCGCATCATCTTGCCGCCGATGACATTCCCGACGCGAGTGAGGCGTTGAACCGGCAGCAGGAGATGGACATGCTGGCGGAGGCGATGAAGACCTTGCCTCCCCGCTGCCGGCAGACCCTGACGCTGCGGTTGCTTTACGGAATGCCGGCCAGGGAGATTGCGGATCAACTCGGCATTTCGGAATTCACGGTCAAGGCGCAGCTGGCAAAGGGCATGCGGCGTTGCACCGATTACTTTGAAGCCCGCGGCATCATTGACGGATCGTCAACTGCCGCGGGCAAACCGCATCCATGAAGCAGCCGGAGAACAAGGATGAGATTGAAGCCCGTGCGGCTGCGTGGCTGATCGAGGAGGACGTGGGACTCTCGGCAGAGCAACGCATCGAGTATCAACGTTGGCTGGATTCGGCGGACAGCCATCGCCGGGCAACCTCGCGCCTTCGGGCGACATGGAGCCGACTCCAGACCCTGCGCGGCTACCGTCCTGGCGCGACTTGCCATCCAGATCCGGACCTGCTTGTTCCCAGCCGGCGGACCCGCAAACCGGCTGTCGTTTGGGGGCTCGTGGCAGCCTGCCTCGCTCTCGGCGGATTCCTTGGTTTCAAGCGTCTGCTGCCGGGCGACTCCCGGCCGACCGGGCAGCATTACATCACGGAGGCGGGCGGCTATTACCGATTGCTGCTGCCGGACGGTTCATCGATGGAAATGAACGCCCGGACGGAGGTGCGCGTCAGCTTTTCCAATCGGGAGCGGCATATCGCCTTGGTGCGTGGTGAAGGCTATTTCGTCGTCGCGAGGGATGCGTCGCGGCCCTTTGTGGTTGAGGCCAACGGGCTGCGGGTCCGGGCTGTGGGAACGGAATTCAATGTTCGTGCGGAGGACCAGTCCGTCGAAGTGCTGGTCACCCATGGGCGAATTTCCCTCGCGTCCTCCGACAATGCGGAAACCGCAGCCTCGGAAGCGCCCATCATGACCGCCGGGCAACGTGCGCTCATTCCCAGTGCCGAGGCCTTCCGGAGGCATCCGCAGGGTGTTTCCATCGAAACGGTGTCCATCGATCAGGAACACCGCGCGCTGGCGTGGCAGAATCCGCGGCTGTACTTCACCAACGCCACGCTTGCGGATGTCGTGCGGCAGTTCAACCAGCGCGGTTCGCTGCAAATCGAGATTGTCGATCCCGCGCTGAACGGACTTTCGATTGGGGGTAGTTTCCGGCCCGGCAACGTCGAGGCGTTCCTCCGGCTGCTGGTGAGTGCCAATGAGATCAGCGTGGAGCGCAGGGAACCCAATCGTATTCTCCTCCGGCGGGCTCCCCAGCCTGGTACGCCACCCTGATGGTGAAGGGATAGTCCCTCCCGGATGGCTGTTCGTCTCAAGGACAGGAGCGCTGCTCTGCACGGCACCGCTCAGTCCACCAATGAGATTCCTCCCCTCGGCGCCCGTCCTGCTTCCGGTGGTTCTTTCGTGTCTGGGCGTCTGCATTGGACCGACGTCCGATGCTGCCTTTCCGCTGAGTCAGTCCGCCCAAGGGGAAGCCCGTCGAAAACATTTTTCCATCGAGGCGGGTGATGCGTCGGTCTCCCTCGTGCGGTTTGTCGAGCAATCCGGTGTCCAGCTGATCTACCTGGTCGATCAGGTGCGTGGTGTCAAAACCCACGCTGTCCATGGAGAATACGATTCGCGGGATGCCATCGAGCGCATGGTCGCCAAGACCGCGTTGCTTTTGCTTGAGGACCGGGAATCCGGTGCCCTGATGGTGCAGCGCAGGGACAATCCACAGCCTCCGGACCTTGCCAAGAACCACGACAACTGAGGTGCCTCCCGCATGCCAATTCCATTCATGGATGCTTCCCCGAGTTCGAATTCAGCACCGACAGCAGTCATTGACCGGCGCAGATTTATCGGCGCCTCGGCGCTTGCGGGTGTGGCCGCGGCAACCGCGTCGGTCGGCGCAACGGCCGCGGCTCAAACGGCTCCGCCGACCGATCCGACAAACGATGGCTTTCTGCCGCCGGCACATCCTTTCTGGCCGTTCCCACGCGTGACCCTTGTCACGGACCACACGAAGCATCGCAGTCGCGGCAGCGGTCTCGTGATTCTGAAGGACCGCTGGCTGTTCTTCTGGCGCGAAGCGAGCATCCATGGCGCCAGCGATCCCGATTCGGTGGTGCGCATGGGAGAATCCCGGAACGGCGGACAGACCCTCGAGAACATCCGCACGATCTACCAGGAGGAGGGCGGCATCACCGGCACCGATATTCGGGCGCGGCGGATGGGCAACGGCCGCATCGGCATTTTCGGATCCCGGAGAGATGCGTCCGATCGCGTCAAGGGAATCATTCTCGAGCCGTTCTTCATGTATTCAGATGACGACGGGAAATCCTGGCACAGCCGGACGCTCGAGCACGTGCGGGCGCCGATGTCACCAGGCTTCACCTTCAACTCCTTTCCCGCCGCGGTGGGCGGTCATGACACCCAGGGCTTTGTCGTGTTCTGCAACGGCTCGGGCATGAATGGGGTCTACACGACCGACAACGGCCACACCTGGACCGACCGGCGTTTGTTCGATGCCCTGGGCGGCGAGGTCTCGGTGGTGCAGCTTGGAGATTCGCTCCGTTGGCTCATGGTTTGCCGCCGCCAGACGGGGGAGAATCCTGTCTATCGGTCGACAAATCTTCTGGATTGGGACGGACCCCATTTCTCCGGCAAGACGATTGGCGAGAATTCCAGCACAATCGTGTATCACCAGGGGCATGTCACCTGGATTGCGGCGTCACGGCCGTACCACTACGAGAATGATTTCAGCCGTGCGATTCCGGTGGACGGTGAGATTTTCAAGGGGCTGGTCACCTGCATGGTTGATGCCGAGGGGATATGGGCTGATCCCACACGGTGGCCGGAATGGTCCGTGCTCATGTATCTGCCCGCTCACTTTGACGGCACGTTCGTCAAGCATCGGCATCACTGGTACATGCTTTTCGGTGCGATCGAGGATCCCTTGAACATCGCGCGTTCGAGCCGGAAGAGCTTCTCTCAACTCGGGATCATGTCGTCAGCGGCCGCCCCGGGGCCCCAGTTCAATGCCTTCCTGCCAGGTTGGATTCCGGAACTGCGGCCCGCGTGACCGCCGGGCGGCCGTTGCCGTTGGCGCGCCAGGCGTTTTGGTTTGCCCGCCGCCCGGCAACGGGCAACGCTGCGGTGATGGTGGCGTTGATGCGCGGCATACTGTTGATCCTCCTCGTGGGCTGGTGGGCCGGCTGCTCCCGGAGCGATCCACTGGATGAGACGGTTAAATCGCAGACCGTGCTCGCTTTTGCCATGTGGAAATCGAAGACCGCGCAGCAGTTCGATCAGGAGGTCTGGAGGGCATTTGAGGATGCCTGTGCCGAACTGAAGCTGTCGCTCATGATCCGGCAGGTGGCCAGCGGATCGGATGCGGTGGATACTGCATTCCGATCCGCAATCGATGGGCGCCCCATGAGGGATGTCATTCACGAGGGACTCTCGAAACGCCTCGAAAGATTACAGGCTCAAAAGGGGGAACTCGACAAGATGATGACGGCCAACCAGCGCCTTCGCACCAATCCCGATGATGTGGCATCGAAGGAGTACCTCCTGGGAATCAGGTCCAACCAGGAGCAGCGCCTGGCGAAACTGAAGGAAGAAATCGAAACTGTCACCCGGCAGTTGGCTCTGCTTACCCCGCCTTCCGGGCGTTGAGTCGGACCGGGCGCGGGACGTTGACGGCGCCCATGGGAGGCATTGGGCAAGAACCGTGTCTGGAATTGGAACGAAGGGGAGAGATGTTCAGGCAAGAGGGCAAGATCTGCAGACGGAGTGTCCCCCAAATGCCTGGTTAGCTACCTGCGCCGTGGATTCGACCGTAATAGGCACGACGCTACAATTTCCATTTTTTGAGTGCGAATTTCCGCTCCCTTCGAGGCACTCGGACCTCTAGGATTTCTTGCCCGCCCCATGGCTCAGGAATCCAAAGCCGTTTCTGCCCCACCGTTCCGTTCGAGGTCCAAAGCCCTGCCACGCGTGTTGGATATCGTGGTCGTCGGGGGAGGCATGGCAGGCGTGATGGCGGCGCTGGCGGCCAAACAGACTGGCAATCGTGTTTTGCTGGTCGAGCCGAGCAACGTGCTTGGCGGCCAGGGAACAGTCGGCGGAGTCGCCGGCTTTTGTGGCGACACTCAGCACGTCAACAACGAGTTTGCCGACCTCGTGACGCGGCTGTCTCGTCATGGTTTCATTGCACCCTACAACCCGAATGAGGATCGTCGTTCCTATGAGCTCGAATGGTGTGCATTTTTCCTTCAGGAAAAGGTTGTCGCCCGCGATATCGATGTACTCCTGCATGCCCGGGTAATCGGCGCTCGAGCCGAAGCCGGTGTGGTGCACCGATTAACCCTGGCGACGGCCGGCGAGGTGCTGGAGTTGGAACCGCGCTTTGTGATCGACGCGTCAGGATCCTGCATCGTTCCGTTCATGACCGGCTTC
>CAZEWD010000169.1:0-258 GCA_964515725.1 uncultured Binatia bacterium (SeqCode) | reverse complement strand
CCTGTATTTCACGTTATGGGAAACAGGCGCGAAAGTTTCACCGGTGCTGCCGGAAGGCTGCCCGCGCTGGCGGCATGACGATGAGATTCCGATGACGAGCCTTCATCGCTTCCCGTCCGGCAAGGTGGAGGTGAAAATGAAGGTAGTGGGCTTCGATGCGGCGGACGGGCTCGATCGATCCGCTGCAGAAATCTTTGCACGCCGCCAGATGCACTCACTCATCTTCTACCTGCAGACGGTGGGCTACAAGAGTGTACG
>CAZEWD010000168.1:0-6942 GCA_964515725.1 uncultured Binatia bacterium (SeqCode) | reverse complement strand
ATGGCTCAGGTAGCCCGGCTGGGCGCCTCTTCGCGGTTGTTCAATCTCGTAGTGGCGAACGTCCCAGGACCACAGTCACCGTTATATCTGATGGGTAGGGAAGTGCAGCAGATCGGTCCGGTCGGTTTCCTCGTCGACCGCAGCGCGCTCATGTTCCTCATGGTCAGTTACAACCACATGCTCGAAGTCGGCCTGATTGCCGATCCGGACGTGGTACCCGAACTCGATGTCATTGGCGGGTATCTCGACGATGCCGTCATCGAGCTGCGGGATGCGACGATCGGTGAGCCACCACCGCAAAAGACCGCCCGGCAAAAGGCACGACGTCCTGCCGCGAAGAAAGGAGCGCGCCGATGAGTGGGCAGCATATGGATCGACTCTCGACCACCGACGCCTCCTTCATCGTGCAGGAGCAGGGTCCCTCTCACATGCACATCGGCGGGGTGGTGATCTTCAAGGGACCACCGCCTGCCTACGAGGACGTCCTGCGCCTGATCGAATCGCGGCTTCATCTGGTACCCCGATATCGCCAGAGATTGCTGGTTCCCCGGTTCGAGATGGGCCGGCCGTTATGGGTCGACGACAGTCGTTTCAACCTCTCCTACCACGTACGCCATACCGCCCTGGCACCCCCGGGTACCGTTCATCAATTGCAGCAACTGACGGCACGCGTATTTTCCCAACGGCTGGATCGCTCCAAACCGTTGTGGGAAATCTACATCGTCGAGGGGCTGGAAGGCGGGAAGTTCGCCCTGGTCAGCAAGACACACCACGCCATGGTGGATGGAATCTCCGGGGTGGATATCGCCACACTCCTGTTCGACCTCTCACCCGAGACATCTCCGGTAGAACCACCTGCCGAAAAGTGGGAACCACGACCACTGCCCTCTGAGCTGGACCTTGTGGAGAGCCTCGCCAGGGACGCCTTGCAGGTCGTTCGCGACTTCGGCCAGACCACCGCCGATGCCGTACGGCACCCGGACCGGGCCTGGGCTGCCGTTCGAGAAAGACTGGAAGGTCTGGGTGAGGTTGTCTGGACGGGACTGAAACAGACTCCGGACTCGCCGCTCAATGGTCCGATCGGGCCACACCGGCGTGTCACCTGGGTCCGTACCCCGCTGGCAGACTTCAAGACGATCAAGAATCTCGTGGGCGGCACGGTGAACGATGTCGTGCTTGCCGTGGTCTCCGGTTCTCTGGCGCGATGGCTTCGCCAGCGAGGCGTGCGTACAGAAGGGCTCGAACTCCGGGCCGGCGTCCCCGTCTCGGTGCGAACACACGACGAACACAACCAACTCGGCAACAAGATCACCCTCATGGTGGCGCCGGTCCCTGTGTACTGCGAAGATCCGCTGGAACGGTTACGGATCGTACGGGAATCGATGCGCGATCTGAAAGAATCAAAACAGGCGCTGGGAGCTCAGGTGATCATCGGCTTGGAGCGTTTTGCACCTCCCACCCTGTTTGCACAGGCCTCACGGCTCCACTTCTCGCCGGTATTCAACAACCTGATCATCACCAACGTGCCGGGGCCGCAGTTCCCCCTTTATCTGCTGGGCCGGGAAGCTCTCGAGATGGCGCCCGTCGGTTTCATCGTCGATGGATTCCGCTTGATCGTCGCCCTGGTAAGCTACAACGGTTCCCTCACCTTCGGACTGATGGGAGATTACGACACGATGCCGGATCTGGAACAAATCGCCACGGGGATTGAAAAGGTCCTTGCCGAAACTGTCGCGGCAGCGAAAGCAAGCGCAGAAGCATGACAGGACGATCGAACGAGCCCGGGTGTTCGGTTCGACAAGCTCGTTCGGACAGATAATGACTCGCCATTGGATCTGGGCGTGTGATATAGGCCGCACCAACGCTCAAATATGGAAATCAATGGTATTGCTCATATCTTCCTGACGGTCAGCAACTTTGCGGCGTGTCGCGAATTCTACGCCAAATTGCTGCCTTTTCTGGGGATGCACCCCGTCATGGACATGGACGGCGTCTTTTACTGTGTGGGGGGGCGCAGCGGGCTCGGCATCGAAAGCGCTGCGGCTGAACACCGCGGCAAGCGCTTCGTCCAGCAACGTGTGGGCCTGCACCACCTCTGCTTCCGCGCTCGCAATCGTGAGGATGTCGACACTCTGTATGCCTTCTTGAAGGAAATCGGTGCGACGATCGTGCACGAACCGAAAGACGGACCCTGGGCGCCCGGATACTATTCGGTCTTGTTCGAGGATCCGGATGGTATACGGCTCGAACTGAACCATGTCCCCGGCAAGGGACTCCTGGCGGACATCGACCAATAGGCAGACGGAACGACGTGGACGGCATCGGACGAATCTCTGACCTGAATGAGCGCCGCGCCGAGGGCATACGCAGGGCACGTTCGCGTAGCGCCATCACCGCACAGCGTCGTTTCCAGGCATTCGTGTCGGAAGTGACAGGGAGTATCCTCGCGGCTCCGGGCGACCATCTCGATCTGGGGATTCAACGAGGAATTCGTGCCGTGGCCCGGCTCGCCCGCGCACCGCGAAGCTGGATGGCAATTGTCAACAAAGGCAGCGCCTACGGTCCTCGCTTTCGCGAGTGGTATGCCCACGGTATGATGCCACTGCACAACTACGTTCGGGGTATGCCGGAGGATGCGACTCCGTGGTTTGCCGAACAGTTCCGGGCTCTGAAGAAGATCCGGCTGAAAAGCCGTGCCGACCTGCCACCGGGAAGCGAACGGGAACGGATGCTGTTGGAGCGGATCGGTATCGAGGCGCTCGCAGCGGTTCCGATCACGGCGGGCGGTCCTCTCATCGCTGTCGGCCTGGCGGCACACGCACCCCGGCTGTGGGATGAGGACACCATGACGGCCCTCACTCTTCTGGGCAGTTCGGTGGCCAATATGCTCGAACGCCGGCAAACAGAACGGAAACTCGTCCTCAAACGAGCATGCCGCCAGACGTTTTTCCGGATCCTGCCCTATGTTTTTTTCCGCGTAGCTTCGGACGGCACCGTCGCCGATTGCGAGATCGGCAAACAGAGCGACTACCGGCTGGCACCAGAGGAAGTCGTGGGCCGTTCCATTTTGGAGCTGTTTCCGGATTCTGCACGCGGGATCTTTCAAGAGGCTCTCTCGCAGGTCCTACACGATCGCCGGTTGACTTCCTTCGACACACGGGTCGAAACCGGAGTTGGTTTGCGGCCATTCACGATCTGCGTCATGCCGCTCCTGGAAGACGAGGCTCTGGTTACCCTGCAACTCCTTTCAGATGGCGATGCCTGATTGGGGAAGTGACACCAGGCCAGCAAGTCACTGATTCTTTTCACAGCCTCCCCTGCGGGAATCCATGCGGCGCATGAGGGGCCCCGTCACGGCAGGGCAACGGCCGATCGGGCAGATCCTCGAGCCCATTGTTTCGGCCACCGCGACAAGGCTCACTTCGAAGACGTCCTTCCGCCACGCGTCATCTGCCACAGATCGAGCATTTCGTCCAAGCGCTCGGCGGGAATGTCCCCCTCTTCGACGAGGATCTGCCGGATCGTCTTGTCCTCCTGCACGGCACGCTTGAAGACGCGCGCCGCTGCATCATAGCCCAGCACCGGCGCCAGCCCGGTCACCAGCGACACGCTGCGTTCGGCGTACTGCCGGCATTGTTCCACATTGGCCCGGATCCCCACGATGCATTTTTCGGCAAAGACGCGCGAGGCCTTCGCCAGTAGATCGAGATTCTGCAGGAGGTTGTAGGCAATCACAGGCATCATGACGTTGAGGTCGAGATTGCCGTTCAGATCGGCCACGGCGATGGCCGTGTCGTTACCGATGAGTTGTGCGGCAACCATGTTGATGGCCTCCGGAATCACCGGATTCACCTTGCCGGGCATGATGCTCGATCCGGGCTGCGTCACCGGCAGCTCGATCTCCGCCAGACCGGTGCGCGGCCCCGAACTCAACAGGCGCAGATCATTGGCGATTTTCATGAGGCCAACGGCGATGACCCGTACGGCGCCGGACAGTTCGAGTGCGGCATCACGATTTTGCATGGCCTCGAACGGATTGTCGGCACGCCGGAACAAATGACCCGTGAGGCTGCGCAGCATCACGATCAGACGTGGCGCGAATTCGGGATGTGCATTCAGGCCCGTACCCGCAGCAGTGCCGCCGATCGCCAACTCCGACAGGTGCGTGCGCGTACCTTCAATCCGAACAATGCCGTGGCGGATGACCGAGCCATAGCCCGAAAATTCCTGCCCGAGTGTGATGGGCACGGCATCCTGCAGATGGGTGCGGGACGACTTCACCACGGTGTCGAATTCCACGGCCTTGTCGTGGAACGCTGCCTGCAGACAGCGCAAGGCCGGCAATACATCGTGTTCCACACCATCCATGGCCGCGAGGTGCAGCGCCGTGGGAAAGACATCGTTGGTGCTCTGGCCCAGATTGACGTGGTCGTTCGGGTGCACGCGCCCCCGGTTGCCACGCGGCTCCCCGAGGAGTTCCAGGGCACGTGTGGCGATCACCTCGTTGGCATTCATGTTCGTCGAAGTGCCTGAGCCGGTCTGAAAGACATCGACGACGAACTCGCCGTCCCAGCGGCCGTCCGCCACCTCACTCGCGGCGCGCTCGATTGCCTCGCCGACGTCCGCTGCAAGCAGCCCCAACTCCCGATTCACCCGCGCCGCGGCCTGCTTGATCTGTCCGATCGCCCGGATGAAACGTCTGGGAAATCGCAGCCCCGAAATCGGGAAGTTCTCCACCGCGCGCGCCGTCGATGCGCCATAGTAGGCATTCTCCGGTACACTCATCTCGCCCATGGAATCGCGTTCCACACGCATTCGTTCTGTCGCCATTGGTCTTCTGCCTCAATTCCTCCCGGACTCGTGTTGCGGAACCAAAGTACCCGCACGAAGCAAAGCGTGGAAGTGAGACAAGGCACGAATCCGCACGGCGGCATATCGACACCCGCCGCGGCCTGACGCTAAGGGAGGACAAGCGACGCCGGCCGGACAGACGCCGCAACTGACAGACGTATTGTCCGCGCGGGCAAAAACCACAAGAAGGGAAAGTGGCCATGCGTGTGATTCCCGTACCGCAACTGTCAGACAACTATGCCTACCTGATCATCGACGAGGCGACGGAGAAAGCCGCAGTCGTCGACTGCGCGGAGGCAGATTCGATCCGCAAAGTGGCACAAGAAGAAGGCGTTGAGCTGGTGGCCATCCTGCCGACACACCACCACTACGATCATACCGGAGGCAACCTCGATCTCCTGCAACATGGCCCCATGCGCGTCTATGGATTCACCGGGCAAGCCGGACGGATCCCCGGTTGTACCCACGAAGTGGAGGACGGCGCCACGATCGAGATCGGAACTCTACGCGCACAGGTCATCTTCGTTCCGGCGCACACTCTGGGGCACCTGGCCTACTATTTTCCCGTCGAGGCAGCGGTTTTCACTGGCGATACTCTGTTCGCCGGCGGTTGCGGGCGTCTTTTCGAAGGCGATGCGGCAATGATGATCCAGTCTCTCGAAAAGCTCCTCGCCCTGCCCGACCACACGCAGATCTATTTCGGACACGAGTACACGGAAAAGAACCTGCGTTTCGCGCTCACCCTGGAACCGGACAATCTCGAATTGCGCCGCAAGCATGAGTGGGCCGTGGCACAAATCCGTGCGGGCAAACCGACCACACCCACGACTCTCGCCTCAGAGAAAGCGACCAATCCATTCCTGCGTTGGCGGAACGTTGAATTGCGTGACACTCTACGCCGGCAATTTCCCGATCTGCCACTGGAAGATATCGCCGTGTTTGCGAAGATTCGAGAGTTGAAAGACAGTTACTGAAGGAAACTGGTGACCAGCCGCTGGACAACCACCCGGACATCACAGGAGCGCCATCCAGGACAACGAATCCGTCCACACACATTCGAGCAGCATATTTGGATGATCGTGGATCTGCGGTTGTCTCGGTCATTGCCAGACGCATAATGCATGTTCAGGACCAAGGGGACGAATGCTCAAGCCACGACAGTACGAGGAACTCGAACGCGTGATCGACGCCACGGCGGCGAGCTACAACGGCAAACACGAAATCGACAATCTGGAAACTGCCGCGCTGCCGAACCGGCGTGTCATCATCGACGCTCTGAACCATCTCAAACATGCCATCTTCATGGGTTTCTACAGCACGCGCCCCCTCAGCCGCGGCAACCTTCGCTACAGCCTCAGCGAACATCTCTATCCGGCCTACGACATCCTGGTCGAACAGATCGGCCGGGTACAGGTGTGGGAACAACGTTGTGCGCGCCACACGGTGCCACGTGACCCCGACTGGGCAGAGCAAGTCGTACTGCGACTGTTCAAGAAACTGCCGGAGTTGCGCAGTCAATTGAATCTGGATGTTCTTGCGGCGTATGCCGGTGATCCTGCCGCGCACAGCATGGAGGAGATCGTGTTCAGTTATCCGGCGATCCAGGCGATTACCGGACACCGTATCGCGCATGAACTCTACCGGGAACAGGTTCCGATGATCCCACGCATCCTCTCGGAATACAGCCACAGCGAGACCGGAATCGACATCCACCCCGGAGCCAGGATTGGCCGTGGTTTCTTCATCGATCATGGCACAGGCGTCGTCATCGGCGAGACCAGCGAGATCGGCGACAACGTGAAGCTCTACCAGGGCGTCACGCTCGGTGCGCTCAGCCTGCCCCGCAGCGCCGACGGTAAACTGGTGCGCAACAGCAAGCGACATCCGACCCTGGAGGACAACGTCACGATCTATTCGGGCGCCACCATCCTGGGCGGCAAAACCACCATCGGCAAAGGCTCGGTGATCGGCGGCAACGTATGGATCGTGGAATCCGTGCCCCCGAACAGCAAGATCACCTTCGACGCAAACCGGCTGCGTCCCTGAAATGGCTGTGCCACATCTCGAGGAAATCGCCCGATTCGCGTCGGA
>CAZEWD010000167.1:5388-6965 GCA_964515725.1 uncultured Binatia bacterium (SeqCode) | reverse complement strand
CACCACGGCATCGGTCGTCTTTTCGCGCCCTGGATGCAACGCCACCTCGGAGTCGGGCAGATGGGTATCCTGCGTGCCCTCAAAAGACATTTCGACCCGAACGGCATTTTGAATCCAGGCGGTACCCTCGCGCTCGATTAGGAGCAGAACGATCGGATCGGTTGAGATGGATCGTGTCTCTCCTTCCACGGGTGAGTTGATCCTCACCATCGATGCGGGCACCCAGTCGATCCGCGCGGCACTCGTGGATCTGGCCGGCGAAATCGTGCGGCTCGTCAAGACGCCGATCGAACCCTACTTTTCGGCCCAGCCCGGGTGGGCCGAACAACACCCCGAGTACTACTGGCAAATCCTTTGTGAAACCTGCGGGAAGCTGTTGCAGGGAGACGGCCACGTGGCTCAGCGCATCGTTGCGGTGACGATCACGACCCAGCGCGGCACCTACATCAACGTCGATCGTGACGGCAACGCGTTACGGCCAGCCATCGTCTGGCTGGATATACGCAAGGCAAACGCTCAGGGGATCATTCCTGGCCTCGCCGTACCATTTCTCAAGCTGGCGGGGATCTACGAACTCGTGAAATTTGCGACGGAGTACTGCCGGCAGAATTGGATCCGGCAGAATCAGCCGGAAATCTGGGAGAAAACACACAAATTCCTCTGCCTCTCCGGATATCTGAGCCATCGTCTGACCGGCGAGTTCCGCGACTCCACGGGCAACATCATCGGTACCATGCCCTATGATACGAAGCATTTCCGCTGGGCGACACGCGGCGATGCCAAAAGACGCTTTTTCTATGTGGAACGAGCAAAGCTACCCGAACTGGTAAATCCCGGGGAGCCGCTCGGCCACGTCACATCGCATGCAGCGGCGGCTACCGGCATCCCGGCCGGTCTCCCGGTCATTGCGGCCTCGAATGACAAAGGATGCGAGATTCTCGGTGCGGGTTGTCTTACCCCCCACACTGCCTGCATCAGCTTTGGCACGATCGCACCCATCAATACCCAGCACGACAAGTACGTGGCACTACAGCGGATGATGCCGCCCTACCCGTCGGCAATCCCGGGACAGTGGTACTCCGAGATCGGTGTGACACGCGGCCTTTGGATGGTGTCCTGGTTCAAACAGGAGTTTGGGCTCCAGGAAAGGTTACTGGCGAAAGGCAACGGCACCGAACCCGAAGTTCTGTTCGATGAATTGATCCGCAGCGTCCCTCCGGGATCGATGGGGCTGGTGCTGCAACCGTACTGGACACCGGGCCCGGAACTGGCACCCTGCGCCAAGGGCTCGATCATCGGATTCGGTGACATCCACACACGCTCCCACCTGTACAGAGCCATCATCGAAGGTCTCGCCTATGCATTGAAGGAAGGCGCACAGCTCACGGAGAAGAAAAACGGTGTACGGATCACCGGAATACGGGCATCCGGCGGCGGATCCCAGAGCAGCGAGATCATGCAGGTGACTGCCGATGTTTTCGACATGCCGGTGCAACGCCCGCATACGCATGAGACCTCGGTGGTCGGCGCTGCCATCGATGCCGCCGTCGGTCTCAAGTACTTTGCCGGCTTTCGGG
>CAZEWD010000167.1:0-5378 GCA_964515725.1 uncultured Binatia bacterium (SeqCode) | reverse complement strand
CGTGGCAGCGATGACCCGCATCCGAGATGTTTTCGAGCCGATTCCGGCGCACGTCGATCTCTATCGCAACCTCTACGAGCGCGTGTACCTGAAGATGTACAAGCAGCTCCTGCCCCTCTTCGAAGAGATCCAGAAGATCACCGGCTATCCCGAGTAGGAACGGCAGCTCACGATCGGACACGGTAAAGCAGCCTCAGAGCACACCTCTACTTGAAGCCCCCAGCCAATGGCGCGCTCACATCCTTCGATCACGGCGTAGGTGGCACGACTCGCCGTGAAGCAAAGGAGCGTGCCTTCGCTTCAGTGGCCCGGGGCACTACGCATTGCAAGTTGCCCTTTGCGCGAGAAATCGATCGATTCCGCAAGAATGCGGCCTGCTTCCTCCGGCGCGTGGAATCCGGTGGAGTTCTCGGCCTCCACGAAATCCAGATAGAATTGAGCCTTACGCTGGAACTGCCGTGCCGTGTCGACTTGCGCGTCGCCCACACCGAACGGGTTTGTCTTGATATCCTCGATCAGAGCCAACAAGGCGTCCATCGCCAGGTTCCGCATGCCAAAGGTCCGTGCCTGGAGCGTCTCGGCGCGATCTTTCAACTCGGCCTCACTCCACTTGTGGCAGGTCTGGCAGGCGTTGTTGATGTTGAGCAACGGACTGCGTACGTGATGGTCTGAAATCTTCATGGCGCCGACCCGGCGATACGGCATATGGCAGTCGGCACAGGCAACTCCCGAACGCGCATGGATGCCTTGATTCCACATCTCAAATTCTGGGTGCTGCGCTTTCAGGACCGGAGCGCCCGAGTCGGCATGCGTCCAGTCTTTGAAGCCCTCCGCATCGTAATATGCGAGGATCTGCTCGACTTTAATCCCATTGGCCCAGGGGTAGACGAGCCGTTTTTCCGGGCCCTTGAAGTAATATTCGACATGACACTGTCCGCAAACGTAGGTGCGCATCTCCTGGCGTGTCGCCATCGTGTTCGGATCGTAGTTCGGGATCCCCTGGGAGGCCTTGAAGGCACGGATACCTTCCAGAAAACCGGGCCGTGTCACCCGAAGCTGCATCGTCTTCGGGTCATGACAATCGATGCACGCGACTGGATGGGTGACCAGTTTACGCGCCTCACTGAAGGGCATCTGGTTGAACATCTCGAAACCCTTGATCGGGTCGCCATTCCCGGCCTTCTTGTACGGGACGTAGATGGACGCATGGCAATGCAGGCAGGTACCGGGTTGTGTCACCACGGTCTGCCGTTCGGTGAATGTCTGATCGTCCAGCATGTAGGCATGGCCGCGCTCTTCACGGAAGTCTTTGGAAAACGCATAGCCAGCCCACATGGTCTTCAGCCGTGGATCGTCCTCCAGGCGCGACTGCGCCACCACAGAACGCGGATCGGCTTCCGTGGGAGAGCGTGGCAGAGCCTCACTGCCTCCAAAACGGGTACGGACCTGGTCGACCGTGCGCAGATATCCGTCGTACTGCTGCGGAAAATCTTTGCCCCAGACGGCAGGATCGACCTCATCGTCGGTGAGTTCGACGACACGGTAGAATGGGTTTCGCGCCTCCTGCTTCCGCTGGAAAATGTTGACGAGCAGGGCGACGACCGCGGCGCTGGTCAACGCAACGATGGCCAGCACCAGGATAAAGCGCGTCATCGAAATCCGTACAGCACTAGAATCGGTCATGGGTCCTCCTCGTCAGTGCAGATGTCCCACCGAGCGGTGGCATGAAATACAGGACAGCTCCATGCCAGGGGCGTGGTTGGCGTCGATCGCTTCGACGATCGACGCATGGCATTCACGGCAGGTCTCTTCGGTAATCGCACGATCGGTCTCACTGATACGGATCGGCTCGGCAAACCAGCCGGTGGTAAACGCAAATGAATGGCGAAATCCGTTGGTGGCCTTGGTCAGGTACTTGCGAAACAACGTGTGTGGCGTGTGACAGTCATTACAAACAGCCACACTACGATGGCTCGACTTCACCCAACCGTCGAACTGTTCGGTCATGACATGGCAGTTCGCACATGCTCGCGGGTCGTTCGTCATGTAAGAGGTGCCGTGCGCATACACGAACGTGTAAAGCCCGATTCCAACGGGCGCTCCGGCCAGGAGAGCGAGAAGGTAGGTGGCCGTCACCCAGCCACGTGCTGAATGCGCGTCCATAAGCACCGCCTATCACGGAGCCATCACTATGGCCATATAAGCTACGCAAATTGCTCTCCAGGATATCGTCCTAAAAAACGCGGAATTTCGTCCTGCCAACTCGGTTCGAACGCCTCACCCGGCCTCAAAGCCAGCCGACCAGAGCAGCGTTCGGCCAGAACCTGAGGCAAGTGGGGTCCCAACACCGGCTTGCTCCCGACCGCGAAGGACCTCAGCGCTTCACTTCCAACCTCTCGGGTTGGCGAAAAAGTCTGTCTCCCACGCGTCCACTAACTGTTGGAGATGCTGTATTTCGGGGCCGTGCCCCTCGGCGAGATTGTAGGATTCGTTTCCGTCGCGAGTGACATCGAACAGAAGCGGGTCGTGGATCACGAAATACACGGCACGACCGGTTTTCGGGTCAATTTTAAAGTGTCTGCGCGCCCCCCGGCCGGTCAGTGTGTTGGGTTTGTCGAGCGGAAACGGCCATGTGTAGAGGTTCACCCAGCGATAGTATTTCCAGGGTCCGGAGCGCACACCGTCGATGACATTTGCATTGAAAAAAAATAGCGCGTCGTGAGGACTCGTCGTTTCCTCCCCGGTGAGCAGTCCCCAGATGTCCCGGCCGTCGATGATCCGATCACGGGGCAGGTCCAGCCCGACCAGCCGCAAGATGGTCGGAAAGAGGTCGATGTTCATGGCGGCTGCATCGACGGTCCTTCCTGCTGGGATCTTCCCGGGCCAATGAGCGATCAGGGGTACGCGTTGTCCCCCTTCCATGGGCTGTCCCTTGCGGCCGCGCAGAAGTCCGGGGTTGCCAAGATGCCAGGGGCCATTGTCGCTCATAAAGAACAGCAGTGTTTTCTCCAACAAGCCCCGTTCGGCGAGTGCGCGCACGACCTCACCGACACTCCAGTCCATTTCCTCGACCGTATCTCCGTACGGGCCGCCCGCCGATTTCCCGGCGAATCGACCGGACGGAAACAGAGGCGTGTGCACGTTCTTGTGTGCGAAGTAGAGGAAAAAGGGGTGGTCCCGGTTCGAGTCGATGAAACCGACGGCCTCCTTCGTCAGCTCTGCGGTGAGGTCCTCCTGATTGAGACCCAGGTCCGGCGTAACAACTGTATTATTTTTCCAGTATGTATAGGGAAAGTTGTCGTTCGAATGGGGGACGCCAGCGAAGAAATCAAAGCCGTGGCGCTGCGGATGGTACTGTGGCCGCGAATTGAAATCTCCCAGATGCCACTTGCCGATCATACCGGTGCTGTAGCCGGCCAGCTTGAGTGCTTCGGCCAAAGTGATCTCCGAATCGGGTAGACCGGGGACCGCCGATTGCGCACCTTCGACCATGTCAGCCGCCCCGATGGCACTGGTGAAACGAGACAGAGAACGGCCGACTTTCAGGAAAAGGCTGTCTGTATCGGGCTGTATCGGGAAGTTGATTCCCGTGCGCAACGGGTAGCGGCCCGTCAGGAGCCCGGCGCGCGAGGGCGAACAGGTTGAATGGCTGGCGTAGAAATCGGTGAACCGCACACCATTTTGTGCCAACCGGTCCAGGTTCGGTGTATGGATCACGGTATTTCCGTACACGCCGAGATCGCCGTACCCGAGATCGTCGGCAAGAATCACCACGATATTCGGCAACGGTGACATACCCCGGGCATTCCGTACGAGGACATCAGCGGCAGCCTGGCGATCCTTATCCGGATCCACGTAGACGGACAGATCGAGTTGTGCGACTCCGGGACGGACACGTGGCCGATGCGCTGGCCATAGGACATAAACAACTACCAGAATAATGACGAGGAGAACGAGTCGGCGCACACGAATCACCTCCACGAACATGCATACTACAAAAACGGAGGTTGAAGCGATCATGGATGACGGTAGTCAGCAAAACACGATCGTCATCTGCTCCATTGCCATGCGGGCGGACACACACTACGCCCCACCATCGAGAATGTGTTGATTACAGCGAGGACAAGCCAATGAAGACACTGGAAAAGAAAGTTGTTGCGGTCACCGGAGCTGCCTCGGGTATTGGACGCGCACTTGCCGTGGAAATGGCGTGCCGCGGAGCTCATGTGGCCCTGTCCGACATCGACGAGAGAGGGTTGCGCGAAACGATGAAGCTGTTGCCTTTGGGAACAAAGGCAACGAAGCGCAAGGTCGATGTAAGAGACCGCTATGCGGTTGAAAAATGGGCGTCCACAGTCGAACGGCTACACGGTGGCGTGGATGTGATCATCAACAACGCCGCCATCGCTGTTCGCGCGAGCATCGAGGATATCAGTTATGAGGATTTCCGTTTCGTGATCGACGTCAACCTGTGGGGTGTCATCTACGGTACAAAGGCATTTCTGCCTCTTCTGCGGAAACGGCAGGAGGGCCATATCGTCAACATCTCGAGTATCAACGGCATGATTCCGTTCGCATTGAACGGGCCCTACAATGTCTCGAAATACGCCGTCCTGGGCTTGAACGAAACGCTCATGCAGGAATTGCGCGGCGAACCGGTCCATATCACGAGCGTGCACCCGGGCGGTGTCAAAACCAACATCGTCCGCCACTCGAAATACTTCAGAAAAGAGGACATCGAGGCCTTCGGCCGTATCGCCATGACGACGCCCGAACAGGCAGCACGGGCCATCATCGACGGCATCCTGCACGACGAAGAACGCGTCTACGTCGGCTGGGACGCAAAGATGATGGCTCTCGCAAAACGATTGCTTCCGGCCGAGACCGTACGATTGTTCGGCGCCATCACTTCGATGTGGACGCGATAGCGCGAAACGTCACCATTCAAGGGTTCAGCAAGACCTCTTCTACCTCGAACTGACGATCAGTGCAGGCCTGAGTCCCGAGGCATATCGTCGGGCCTGGGCAAACGATGATCCCGACGTCGTGGCCGTGGCTCGGATTCCGGCATGACAAAATCAGGAAATTCCTCCATCCAGGAGAGGCGTTCCTCCTCTTCGGCGTAGTACCGGAAGTAGTCATGAAGATCTTCGTGACTGCCGGTTCCGACCAGATCGATGTGCCAGACTCCGCCGGGGAGAAGCTTTACCGGCTGGCGTAGCAGGTCCTTCCACAAGCGGGTGTAGAGTTCGCGATCATCCAGGTGATCCGTATAAAGAAGGTAGAGGCCGAGAGATGCCATACCCCGGATCACGTCCCAGAGGGTCCCTGCCAATCGCGCCTCCTCGATCATATCCGGAGGTAAGAGTTCGACTCCC
>CAZEWD010000166.1:0-6992 GCA_964515725.1 uncultured Binatia bacterium (SeqCode) | reverse complement strand
TTGATCGCCTCTTCCATGGTGATCGGGTAGTAGATGCCTCGTCCGAGAAAAATCCAATTCTTTACCTTGGCGTGCTTATAGGCAGACGCCCGGATGAGCCCCGACTTCTCGTTCAGCAGCGTTTCGATCTCGCCGGGAAGGGAGGTCAGTGCAGCTTCATATTCACGGCGCTGTTTGGCGCTGATCACCTTGCGTCGCACGCCGAGCTCGATGGCGAGTCGTGTGAGAACGAGCATCTGAACCAGCGCTGCCTTTGTGCTGACGACGCACACCTCAGGTCCGGAACCTTGCAGGATGACGCGATCGACGCTGCGCGCGATGGAGGAACCCACCACATTGACGATGGCGGCGGTTTTGGCGCCGCGCTGGCGGGCATGGCGCAGACTCATCACGGTGTCGTACGTTTCGCCCGACTGGGAAATGGCCAGGACCACGGATGCGGAATCCGTCTTGTCGATGTATCGGAACTCATCGGAGCTTGCGGCGGACACGTCGAGATCGGCAAGCTGTGCCAGGATATATTGCCCATACAGGGCGACATAATAGGTCGTGCCGACTCCGAGCAGATAGGTGCGGCGGGCAGCCAGCATCATCTCGGCAACGGCAGAGATCTCCTCGTCACTGATGGCGAGTGCGGCACGGATCGCCTGCGGCTGTTCGTGGATCTCCTTCAGCATGTAGTGCGGGTAACCGCCCTTGCGAGACAGTTCGGGATCCCACGGAATCACGGTGACCGGCTTGTCGATGATCTCGCCGGTGCGCAGGCTCTTCACCGAATAGCTGTCCTTCGACACGATACCGTACTCGCCGTCATCGAGGATCACGGTGTTCTTCGTGTAGTCGATGAATGCGTTGAAGTCGGAGCCAATATAATTCGACTCGCTGCCAAGGCCGATGATCAACGGGCTTTCGTGCCGTGCACAGAAGATGTGCTCCGGCTCGTACACCGAGATCATGGCCAGCGCGAAGCTGCCTTCGAGTTGGCGCAACGCATTCACCCAGGACAACTCCACATTCTTGCAGCGCTCGTAGTACTCCTCGATCAGATGGGCGATGATTTCGGTGTCGGTCTCCGACTTGAAACGATGGCCCGCCTCCTCGAGTTCGGCGCGCAGAGCCTTGTAATTGGAGACGATGCCATTGTGCACGACGGCGAAGTCGCCGCGGCAACTCAAATGAGGGTGAGCATTCTCGCGCGTCACTTTGCCGTGCGTCGCCCAGCGGGTGTGCGCAATGCCGACGTGCGCCTTCAGGTTGCGGATGCTCTCCTTGTTGTCGACTTCATCGACGGTGCCGATGTTCTTGCGGACCTCGATGTGGCTGTTTTCGAGGAAGGCCACGCCACAGGAGTCGTATCCACGGTACTCCAGGTGGTGCACGCCCTCGTAAAGGCGGTCATCGATGGAGTGGAAGCTGACGACGCCGGTGATGCCGCACATGGCCTATCTCCCGCTTCCGACGGTCGTATGATGCGGGATGCTGGCGCCCGGCGGCAATACGGTTCCGGCAGCCAATGTGTTTCCCGCGCCGATCTTCACGTCGTCACCCACGAAGGCTCCGAGTTTCGTGAGCCGGGAGTCCACCAGTTCGCCGTGGATATCGATCGGAATCGAGGTACGATCCATCGTTTGATTGACGGTCATCGTGCCGGACCCAATATCGACATTTTCACCAATGACACTATCTCCCACGAACGACAGGCGGCCGACGTTCGAATTGCGGAACAGGACACAATTTTTCAACTCCACCCCGTATCCAACCGAGGAACCTGCGCCGAGTGACGAGTACGAACGTACGAGAACATTGTTGCCGACATAACAGTCACGCCCGATGTAGCACGGTCCCGCTAGAACTGCGCCGGATTTGATGATCGATCCACGTTCGATACGCACCGGTCCCGTCATCGTCACGTTGCTATCCACCTGTGCATGCCTGGAGATGCGGGCTTCTTCCCAGGTGTCCATGACCATCCGGTTGGCCGCCAGTACGTCCCACGGGTACTCGACATCGATCCAACCTTCTTCCCAGATGGAGGCGTGCAGTGCCGGCGATTCAATGAGGCGCGCGAACAGACGCTCCATATCGCCACCCGCCTGGTCGAGCCACGTGAATGTCTCTGCCGGGAGCACAAACACTCCGGCCAGGACGTAGTTGCCCAGTCCCTCCGTCGTCGGCTTCTCGATGATCCTCGTGATGCGTGTGCCCCGCAGGTAGACGTTGCCGTAACGCCCTGTCGGCAGTGCAGGCAAGCAGACGCTCGCGATCGGGCCCTTGAAGGAGTTGAACGACTGCAGGGTTTGATGGAACGGGTTGCCCGAGGTGATCACGTCGCCGTAGATGAGGATGAAATACTCTCCGGGGATGAAACGCTGGCGCGCAAGGGAGATCGCATCGGCAATGCCCCGCGGCCGATCCTGCTCGACGTAGGAGAGATTCAGGCCGTCGCCACTGCCATCGCCAAAGGTCGTGCGGACTTTCTCGCCGTGTTGGCCGATGACGATGGTGATGTCCGTGACGCCGACCTCGCGCAGATGCGTCAGGGAACGTCGCAGCAGCGAACCGCCGGCAACCACGGTCATCGCTTTGGGACGAGTGGAGGAAAAAGGGACCAGTGTTCGTCCCGCGCCGCCGGTGAGGATGAGAGCCTTCATCGAGCGTAGATTACTGGTTCCTGCACCAGTTTCACAAGAGCGGTGCGGCAGAGTGCCGGGTTCGTGCTCCCGGCGTTGCCGTTTGGCCGGCGCCTGCGCCCCGTGCAATTTTCTTGTTTTCCTGCAAAAGGATCACGGATAGGAGAACAATCGTGCTGGCGCGACTCGGCTCCTCTCTGTTCTGGATCTTCCTCACCGTGACATCGTTCGCTCTCTTCCCGGTGGCGTTACTGATCTGGCTTGCAACGGTCTGGTGGGATCCAAAGCTCAGGCTTTTGCACCAATTCACGTGTTTCTGGGCATCGCTCTACACCTGGGTGAACCCGATCTGGCACGTGACGGTGGAGGGACGGCAGAACATACGCTCCGGTGTGCCGTACGTCATGGTCGCCAATCACCAGTCGCTGCTCGACATCCTGATCCTGTTCCGATTGTTCCGCCACTTCAAATGGGTATCGAAAATCGAGAACTTCCGTGTGCCGGCGATCGGCTGGAACATGCGGTTGAATCGCTACATTCCCCTGCGGCGCGGCGATAAACACAGTATCGATCAGATGATGGAGTCCTGCGAGCGCGCCCTGCGCGCCGGCAACCCGATCATGATGTTTCCAGAGGGGACCCGCTCTGTCGATGGACGTCTCAAGCCGTTCAAGCACGGTGCGTTCACACTCGCCCAACGGGCTCGGGTCCCGCTTTTGCCGATCGTCCTCGAAGGGACCTCCAATGCTCTGCCGAAACGTGGCTTCGTCTTGCACGGACACCACGCGATCCGCGTACGCGTCTTGAAGGAGATCCCCCATGCGGATTTCGCGGAGAAATCCGTCGAAACGCTGACGGACGAGGTTCACCAACTCTTCGCCAGAGAACTCGAATCGGCGGCTGCTTCTTGCCCCGCGGCTCCTGCGAGATAGGTTCTTTGCCTTGCAGCTCGATTCGGGCAGGCGGCAAACCTGGGCCCTGTGTTCAGGCGCCGATCTGGAAGGCCGCGCTGGTGACCTCGATATTTCCGGTTGTGGTCGGCACAGAGACGCGCAGCCGATAGGTCCCGTTCAGGTGTGGGACCATTCCCGGCACTGTCTGGGCAGCCGGCATCGAAAAGGTCCACAGAAAGGTGCGCTCCGCCGCATTACGATCGGCTTTGTATCCGGGCACCGGCTTGAGGTCCACCCAGAACGCATAGCCGTTGCTGTCCAGATTCCGTCCGGCGCGGATCACGGGAGATCCGTTCGAATCGAGCAGTGTTGCCGTCGGCGCACCCAGCCACGGATCGCTGCCACGCACCGTGAGGGTTACCACCTCGGTCGGAGCATAGGTGGGTCGCACATCCTCGGCAATCGTTCCAGGGTCGATTGCGTTGGTGGGCACATAAGGGGCGTAATCGCCCACCTGGAATGGCCTCAGCGGTTGTGGTTCGAGTGGATCACGTTCGGCTCGTTCGACGACAATCCGCCGGAAGACGTTTTCCGCGGCGACCGTCAGATACTCTCCCTGTCGCGGTCCCCAGATCGCTCCACTCGCTTCGTATCCGCCCTGCCACCAGTCGTCTTCGAGGATGGAGTAACCCGTGTAGTCCTGCGAGTAACCGAGAAACATGACATTCGACTGGCCGTAGCCGTCACGCAGCCGTGCCAGAACCTTCTCGGCGAGCAACGTGCCCGGCTCACCCGGAAACGTGACGAAGGCCAGTTGGCCGATTCGGCCGGCCGACAGTTCTGTCTGGGGAGGTACAGGGTACTGCTCGGGGAAGGGGATACAGCTATGGTCGAGGCCCTCGACCGTGGTACTCGGATCGCAATCGACATCACTGCTGCCGCCGCAGAACACACCACCCCATTGATAGGGAAACTCGTCATCCGCATAGCCAATGGCCGTCCGGTTCAAAGGAACCCGTTGTACCTCCGCGAAGATCTCCGGGTCTTGTTCCCAGGAGATCTTCCCCAGTGCCACCTCGATGGCGTTTGCCACGGCGTACCCTACTTTGTTCATCCGTTCGTAACCGCTCGGCTGGGCAGCGCCGGTCTCCGGTACGACATCTGGGTGACCCGGTGCCATGTCCGCTCCCCAGGAGTTGAAGAACAACGAAAGCACCGGATGATCGAAACGCCCTTCGATCTGTTCCTCGATGGCGCCGGCGACATCGCGCGACAGTGTCAGGTCTTCGATCCCCAGGGCAGTTCCGTGAACCGAATAGGCAAAGACCAGGGCGTCGATCTTGCCGGCACGCTCCACCACCACGATCGGCAGCGCGTCGTTCGTATAATCGCGCCCGTCCTCGCAGCGCCGGTCCGAGTGTCCGGGCTTCGATTGTGCCCATGTGTGGCCGATCCGGGCCGGGGCGAGATTTTCAAAGGCATCGACGATCGCCGATGCGGCGGCGTGGACCATGCGTTCGTAGAACTCCGGAAAGAATTTGTCGGCGATCAGGTCGTACACCCCGCCACCGTCGAGAATGCGGCCGGGTCCCGAGTGGGTGTGCGTGCCGCCGATTACCACGGCATTGTCCAATGGACGACCGAGGCGGGACTCCGCTTCGAGGACGATGGCGCGGCGGAACTGCTGGAAGACTCCCACCATGTCACTGCGTACGAAGACGATTTCCTGTCCCGGTCCGCGCGAAATGACCACGACGCGGAAGGCCGGCTGGCCGTGGACGCGCGTCGTTGCCGCGTATTTTTTCGAGAACGGGGAGGGCTCGGCGACATAACTGGCGCCGAAATACCCGACGGTGCCGATACCGACCGGGGCCGGCATCAGGATCTCGGAGATCCCTGCCTGTACCTGGGATGGCGGTGTTTCGGTGGTTGTCTCCACGGATTGGTAGGATGTGCCGCACGCGACGGCCAGGCACGACAGCAACAAACAGGGCACGATTCGCCAAGAATGCATGGGACCGGTCTATGCCATGACACTCGAATTGGTCAATCCAATACATTGGGTCGGTCCGAGTACCAGGACCTATTGCCGATCCTGCATCGTTGACGCAGTGTCTCTCCAGCAACCCGACAAGGACGAGAAAACGCAATGCTGAAAATTCTGATTTCAAACGACGACGGTATCGATTCACCCATGCTGACGCCTCTGGTGAAAGCACTGCAGGCGATCGCAGAGGTGCGTATCGTCGTGCCGCGCAGCGAGCGTAGCTGGATCGGCAAAGCGATCACCCGCTTCGAACCGGTAACGGTTGAAAAGCGCCAGGTTGGCGGGATCGACATGTTTGCCGTGAATGGCTCACCTGCCGATTGTGTCAGTCTGGGCGTACATACCCTGTTTGGCGACCGTCCGGATCTGATCGTCTCCGGTATCAATCTGGGGTTGAACTTCGGCGTCTCCTTCTTCGTCTCGAGCGGCACCATCGGGGCTGCTCTCGAAGGTTGGATTTCGGGAGTGCCGTCGATCGCCCTATCGATGGCGATTCCGAACGATGCATTTGGCCTTACGGGTGCTCAACGCACGGCAGCGCTTGCGGACCGTCCGATCACTGCTGCGGCCGTTTGTCGAGATCTCGTCCGCACGCTGTGGGATACCGGCTTCAGTGAGGATGTCGACTTGTACTCCGTGAATCTTCCGGCGGATGTCGACGAGAACACACCACGAGTCCTCGCTCCCGTCACCCGATCCCGGTACGGGAGGTTGTTCGTTCCAGGACCGGAAGATGGATCCTATCTGCACAGATTCTCGTCTCTGCATGCCCTGGAAGAACTGCCTGATGGAGACATGCAGTCTGTACTGCGTGGCGAGATTGCCATCAGTCCGATTCGACTGAACGTTTCGGGAGCTGCCCCGCCATCGCTTCGCAACGCACTGCAAAAGGCACACATCTAGTGTGCCATGGGAGGAACCATGCGTCACAGCGCCATCGCACTTCTCACCGTCCTGATTGGCCTGCCATACCATGCGGAGGCACAGACGACGGGTTCGACCGCAATGACGATCTACAGTACCGCCGAACCAGGCGCGGTATCCCCGGAGCTGTACCGTCCAACGCAACGGCCGGGTTCCTATCCGGCATCCGGTGGCGGTAATCCGCCGGGTTACGCCGTGATCCGGCAGGAGCGTGAGGTGTCCCTGCAAAAAGGTCGCGGTACTCTCCAATTCACAGATGTGGCCGCCCTCATCGATCCGACGACAGTGGGTTTCGTATCCGTCTCCGATCCATCGACGCGTGTCGTCGAGCAGAACTTCCAGTTCGACCTGGTGAGCAACGAACGCCTCTTGCAGCGCTTCCTCGAGAAGCCGATCCAGGTGGAACAGACACGTGGGGATACGGTGGCGGTCTCCAGCGGCAGGCTTCTGAGCGCCAGTGGCGGTCTGGTGCTGCAACACGATGACGGCAGTGTCGAA
>CAZEWD010000165.1:0-6997 GCA_964515725.1 uncultured Binatia bacterium (SeqCode) | reverse complement strand
GATGACGATCTTGAGCGGCCACGGCTTGAGCAGCTCGAGCACACTGATCAGCAAGACCTGCAAGATCGCCAGGATGAATGAGAAACGATACGGACGCAGTGCCTGAAGGACGTAGCGAGGGAGATTCATGCGTGTGCCCGGGATGGCCGGCGATTCGAGCCGTTTGCTCCCGTGAGACCGATCTGCCGAGCGACGATCTCGAGTACATGAAACACGACCTGGCCCAGACGGAAACATTCGAGAGTAACGACGGAGGCGATCAGAACGGCCAGTAGACCACCGAGCATGGCGATCTCCGCAAGTCCTGACTGGAGTCCGATGGCGGTCAGAACCAGACAGCCGGGGAAGATCACTCGCGACAGCCGTGAGGTTCGCATGCGTGTCCGGCAGCGGAACAGCCTCTTGTTTCCGCCATGATTTTCGACGGCAATGGCCAGGTCGGCCCTGGCCCAGACGCCACGCCGGATCGTGACATCGTGGTCGTTCCAGCCCTGTTCGATGGCGATCAGGTACTTGCGAGGCACCAGGAAGTCGATGACCGAGTGCAGGAGATTTTCCTTTTCCAGACCGGTCTCGTTCCAGAATGACAGATAGAATTCACGTTTGAACCAACGCACCTCCGGCGGCTGTGAAGTCTTCTCGAAGCGGATACGCGCCTGATCGTTCTGACCCCGGATGCGGTACAGGTACCGTTGCAGGCTGCGCACCAGCGGACCGAGATAAATGAGTGCGGTGATCAGCAGACGCCCACGGATTCCGTCGAAACGTGGATCGATTTTGGCGCGCCATGCACGTGCTCCGGCCCACACGATGGAAAGAAGAAGAGGCAGGCTGGCGATGAAACGGCGCGAGCCCGCCATGAAGCTGCCGAGAAGAAGGATCAACGCGAACAGGTTGTATTCGAGCGTGAAGGGCAGATACGAAAGCAGCGACGACGACGGTTCGTACAGGGTCTGGAACAGTCCACGTCCGAAGACACCGTGATAGATGACCGGACGCCGTGAGAACAAAGACATCCCAATGTCGCCGTAGATACGGCCGATCCACTGCGACTGCCCCAGCATGTTGAAACGAAAGGGATGCTTGAAATAGAGCTGAGCCTCGGCATGTCCGTAGCCCATCTGTTGTTTGAGGTAGGCTCGGATCGTGTTGCGGCGGAAATGCCAGACCTGTGCCGTCGGGCTGAAGCCGATGGCGTAGCCCTGGTTCTGCAGACGCCAGCACAGGTCGACATCGTCTCCGGCAGCGCGATGCAGCGGATCGAAGCCGCCGATTTCCTGGAGAGCGGCCTTGGTGAAAGCCATGTTGCATCCCGGGATATGCTCGGCGATCTCATCGTCGATCAGCACATGCGTCGGACCACCGGGTGCGGCTGCCACATAGGCGGCGATCGCCGAGTCCTCCGGAGGCGGGAGGTTCGGGCCACCGACTGCCACGAAGCCTGATTGTACGAATTTGTAGGCGAGGTAGGTCAGCCAATCCGGATCGACGACGCAATCCGAATCCGTGTAAGCGATGATCTCGCCGGTCGAGGCTTCCATGCCGGCGTTGCGCGCCACACTGAGCCCTTTGTTTTCCTGCGAGATCGTCGTGAACTCGGGATAGCGTTGCGCGATTTCGAGGGTGCGGTCCGTGGATCCGTCATTGACGACAACCACCTCGTAATTCGGGTAGCGCAACTCCCGCAACGAGGCGAGGCAGGCGTCCATCGTGCGCTCGGCGTTGTAGGCGCAGATGACGACGGAGATGCGTGGGGCATTCGGCACGGGCGGCGGCAATTGTCCCTGGTAGACCTGCCTGACGGCATCAAAGGCCGGCTTTTCCCTGCGATTGGCATCGACCAATCCAAAAGCCCAGTCCTCGACCTGGAATCCGCCTGTGAACCAATCGTCCGTCCAGGCGAAGACGCATGTCCCTGCGACGCCGCACTCGTACGCAGCGCGAGTCTGCCAGGAGAGGATCCGGGCTTGTTCCCCGGCGCCCTCGCGCATGGAGTCGATGCCGAATTCGGTGAGGACCAGCGGCTTGTCGCGCGCCAGATTCTGCAGGCGCGAGAGATAACGCCGGAAATCGTGTTCGCGGTGCAGGTAGACGTTGAACGAGATGAAATCGAGGAAATCGAGGTCGAGATATTCGGTCGACGGAAAATTCGCGTAACTGACCAATGTCTGTGGCGAGCGTTCTTTTACAAGATCGTAGAGTTCTTCGAGAAACGCCTTGACTCTCTCGGGCCTGTGCCAGCGGACGATATCGGGTGGAATCTCATTGCCGATGAAGAGCGCATACAGTGCGGGATGACCGGCCAGTGGTTCGACAGCTTCGCTGATCTGCCGGCGAATGTCGCGCGTTACTTCGGGATCGTCGAGGAAGCAGACATGCTCGGTCCAGGGTAGTCCGACGAGTGCCCCCAGTTCATATTCCTGGGCCAGATCGAGCAGCCAGGGCGGAGGCGGAGTGAAGGTGCGAAAGCAATTGGCGCCCAATTCCCGCATGAGTGTGAAATCGCGACGCACGGTTTCCGGCGAGGGGAACGACGTGCCGTCCGGACCAGGCGCGAAGGGACCGTAAGTGACGGCGCGCAGGAAGATCTTGTTGTTACCGCGAAAGAAGAATTTGCCGCCGACACGAAGGTGGTCTTCGGCAGACACCGCCTCGACTCGCCGCTCGACGAGTGTCACTGCGGCCGCGCTCCTCGACATCGTATGCTTCCCGTCTCTGTCAGGTTGATGCGCAGAACCTGTGTGGCGTGTCTCGTGTCAGAAAAAGATTCCCGCAATCCTTGTCCGCAGCCGCACCGTTCATCGGGACAGCGGATAGCACCAAGGCCGTCGAATGCAATTCGATACAGGAATCGATCGTTTGCTGCGGGCGGTCGCTTCCTCCTGCAGACTCCCAAATTGCCTGATCGGAAGACTGTGGAGTATAAGGAGGCAGAGCGCGCCGGTAGGGGCGGAGCGGATTGCGGCAGGGCAGGAGGGCGGCGCCAGATGAGGAGAACTGCCATGCTCGACGAAATCCTCCAGGAAGAAGAAGAGATCGCCGCTGAACGCGAGGCGGAAGCGCTGCGGTTGGGGACGGTGATCCTGCGATTGCCGATCCGGGAACTGCCGACGATGCGAGCCCCCGTTTGCGTCTCCCCCGAGACCAGCGTGCGTTCGGCCATTACCGTGATGAACGCCAACAACGCCGGTTGCATCCTGATCGAGGAGAACGGAATCCTGCGTGGCATCTTCACGGAGCGTGACGTGCTGACGCGCGTGATCGGCAACCCGATCGATCTGGACGAGACTCCGGTGTCTGCCTTCATGACGCCAGATCCGGAAGTCCTTTCCCAGGACGACCGCACGAACTTCGCACTCAATAAAATGGTGGTGGGCGGCTTCCGTCACATTCCCCTGGTTGACGAGGAGGGACGGCCCACCGGGGTGGTCTCTTTGCGGAACGTCGTGGGCTACATGGTCGAGTTGTTCCGTACCGAAGTGCTCAACCTGCCACCGTTGGGCGAGCAATCCCCGCGTACCCGTGAGGGCGCGTGAGAGCTGCGCAGGCTTCAGTGCAGAACCGAGAAATTTCCGGACATTGCCTCTACGCGATAGAGGTTGCGTTGCTGAGGATAGATCCACTCGTTTTCGGAAAGCGTTGATCCGATCGCCAGCACACTCGTTTCGCTCTCCCAGGCCAGACTCCCCAGACTGACGCCCGGGATCTCTGTCTTGTGTACCTGCTTCGCTGCGAGATCGAGCGCGTAGAGGTCGCGCCGGGTGTACGGGTAGGAGCGTTCCTCGGCCGCCGTGAAGGCGAGATGGGTTCCGCCGGGCGAAACCGCCAGATCTTCAATGGCCACCGCATCCCGTACGAGGATTTCCATTGCTCCCGTTTCCGGCGAAATTGCAACGATCTGCCAGGCCGCGTCTTTCCCCATCACAGCGAAAAGCCGTGTGCCGTCGGGGACCCAACGCAGCACCATGCGGTCCCGGTCCCAAGTGAGCAGCGATCGGCCGCCAGATCCATCCGTACCGATGACGCGAAGATCGATCGAATTGCGCGCTGCCACGACGTACGCGAGACGAGATCCATCCGGTGCCACAGACAGGGTTTCTACGCTCTTCCCGGGGTCTTCGACTACGACATTCGTTCTCCGGCCGTTCTCGAAACACAAAATCCGATTGCTGCGGGCCGCGTAGATCCGTCCCTCCGTACCGGCGGAGGGTGTGTATCCGTTTCCCACGATCCGTTGCGGGTTGTCGTGAGAGAGTGTGATGATGGCTGGCACCAGATTGTCTTTGTTGGAGACGCTGGTGAGGAGGAAACTCCCGTCGGCGGACCAGGATGGGGACTGCAGCAGACCACGCGGAAGTTCCCAATTGTGCATCGGCCGTCCCTCGCTGTCTCGATGAAGAATGGCGGTCCGTCCCCACGGAAAGGGGTCCCCCACCGCGATGGCCAGGGAGCTTCGATTGGGGGCGGGTGCGGCGTAGAGGGGATCTTCACGGCGAGGAATGCGGTTGTTCTCGCGCCGCACGTCGGCCAGGGCGAGCATCGGGTCGACCACGATGGTACTCGAAGCAGGGGTGTCGATGAGATCACCGACGGCAGCCGTCTGCCGGATGGGTTCGCTACCATCATCGGGGTAGCTCCGGACTTCCACCTGTCCCGGGTAGGCTGCGTTTCCCAGATTGTTGATGCGCGCGTGTCCGGTGTCGACCGGATCGAGGGAAAGATCGAGCGTCGCATTGCCACGCACCCAGGTGGCAAAGAACTCTTCCAGCGACTGACCGCTGGCCGATTCGAAGACCGCCTGGATCTGCTGGTCGCTGACGTGTTGGTATCGGAACCGCTCTGCGAGGATGCGTAGCGACTCCTGGCAGGCCTCGTCTCCGACGACGTCGCGCAACATCCACAACACATAGGCGCCCTTGCGATAGATGGTGTCACGGGAGCGAGGCTCATCGAAAGCGTTGTCGAGGACGGACATTGCCGCAACGGGTTGTTGGCGTTGCGGATCGAAGAACTCGCTCGACAGACGGTAGGAAACGCCACGCGCGCCAAAGCGGTGCTCGGTGGCCAGCAGACTGCAGAATTCGGCAAGTCCCTCGACGATCCACTGCGCGCCGTGCCCCGGAGTGAGCCAGCCGCCGGTTACCGTGCCACCCCACCAGTGATGGGCGATTTCATGTGCGATCAGGCCGAAGCCGGCATCTTCACTGCGAAAATAACGGAGGGAAAGGCCGATCGTCCCCGAGCCATCGTTGAAGCCCCGCCGAAAATCACGCCGGACGAAAATCGTCGTTCGATCGAAACCGGACGGACCGAGCCGCCCGGTCAGAAAGCGCGTAACGTCTGCCATCGTGTGGAGGACATCTTGTGTGTCGAGCTGGATATCATCGGCCAGGAAGAGACGTTGCGTCAGTCCGTCCTCCTGGCGTTCGAAAAGGCGATACGAACCGGCGACGAGGGCGATTCCAGCCACCGGGCGGCTGCTCTGCCAGTGTACTTCCTTTTCGTCGCCCAACACTGCTGTATTCGTTTCGATGCCGCTGTGTACGAGGGTCATCTGCTGCGGCAGCCGCACGGTGACATCGGCGTCGAAGAAACTCTGTGCATCGACCGGATACCAGAAAGCATCCACGTTGAGCAGGATGTTGCTGTTGTCGAAGCGCCCCATACTGGCCGAGGCCAGCCAGGGTTTTCCTTCGTATTCGAGGGTGAACTCGGCGGCTGAATCGATGGCGACGGATTGCTCGCACTCGAGAACCAGCAGAGGACCGATCTGGTAGACGCGAACCGGCTCGCTACCGGTTTCCGGGCGAAGCCTCTCCGCTTTGCGGATCTTCAGCTCCGGATTGAGCAGGAAATAAAAGCGCTTCCGGTCGTCGTGGATACTGCGGACGCGCAGTGCGGCGGTGCCACTCAGGCTGGTGTTGCCGGGACGGAGATGGACGGACAGGCGCATGTCTTCGGTCTTCTGGCCGTTGAAGACCGTTCCGGTATGTCCGAGCCCCCAACGCAGCAGCGGCAGATGGGGCGCCGTGATGGCAACGTAGGCCGTGGCCGCGACGGCGATCAACGCGACAACGAGTGCCAGGGCCACAAGATCGGCGAGACGCCGAAACCATCGCAGCAACCGGTTCAGCAGGGGGCTCATGTGTAGCGGGGTCATAGGAAGGCGCCGTGTGCTCTGTCAATTCACCTTTGCTTGACATTGATCCGAGCCATCGTCAGACTCGCGCGAGCTTTACGGCATCCGTATGTGGAAGCGAATTGTCTCTTTCGTCGCCGGGGAGTGGGCGACAATCCGCGTCGTGGCCACTTTTGTCGGGATCATCTTCGCGTTTTTCATGGCTACGGACTATGCGCCGATCGCTGACCGCTTCAACCTGGCCGGTTGGCTTGCGCGTGGCGCTGCGGTTCTGAGCGGCTTCCTGCTCACCGGATTGGGCCATTGGGTCGGCTTCACAGTCGACATGGACGGTACGCGCCTTGGTTCGGGTTCGTTCATTGTCGATGTCACGGAAGCCTGTTCGGGAGCGGTGCCGACAGCGATTTATCTGGCGGCCGTAGCTGCCTATCCGGCATCATGGCGGGCCAGAATGATCGGTGCCGGGATCGGGTTTGCCGTGATTCATGCGGTCAACGTCCTGCGGGTGATTGCGCTTTTCCTGATCGGCCTGTTTGCCAACCAGTATTTTCACGACACGCACGTGTACATCGCGCAGGCGCTGGTGGTTGTTGTTGCCGTGGTGACCTGGGTCTACTGGGCGGGACGTTTCGCGGATGCGCCTGGGCGTTAAGCCGTTTGCTTTTCTCGGCCGGCTGCTGGGCTGGTTCGTACTGACGTACGCCGCGTGGGTTTCTTTTGCTTCGGCCTATACGCATCTGCTTGCGGTTGTCACGCAGCCCTTCCTGCGCCTGGCGGATCGCGCCACTTCACTCTGGCCCCGTGGCACTTCGATCCTGTTCTGGCCACAGGGGATGCAGGTCCCGCAGCGCCCCCCAG
>CAZEWD010000164.1:5427-7012 GCA_964515725.1 uncultured Binatia bacterium (SeqCode) | reverse complement strand
CTTTCCCATGCTCGAGGCAGGTTATTAACATTTGCGTGCCGGGAGATTGTTCCTCTGGAATCCGAACCAGATGAACGGGATGCCGGGGCTGGCAACCCTGCAGGCTGGCTTCCTCTATCCGCCGCATCTTGTGTATCTCGTCGTACCGACTGCTTTCGGTATGGGACTCATGGCTTTTTCCCATACGGTCTTCTCGGGATGGGGCATGCTGCTGTTTCTCCGGATGCGCGGTCTGGCATGGCCAGCGGCCTTTGCGGGAGCCTGCTATTTTTGCCTCACGACGATCCTCGCACTCGTCCACTGGCAGCCGGGCATGGAAGCGGCCTCCTGGTTGCCGCTCGGTGTGACGGCACTCGAAAGATTCCTGTTGGCGCGCGATCGTCGATGGGCTCTCGTATTCATCGCATCCGTTGCGATGCCCATCCTCGCGGGTGGCTACCAGACCGCGATCGCGGTCTACGGTTGTTATGGATTGTGGACAGGTGCGATCCTCGTGCGCCATACGATCGCCACACGATCGCTACGGTTCGCCCTCGTACGTGGTGCAATGGCTTCGTTGGTCCTGGGGATCGGGCTGACCTTTGCAGCGCCACAGATTCTCCCGACGCTCGAACTGTCGGGGTTTACCGAGCGCTCCAGTTCCGCACTTACGGTGCAACAGGTTCTCCCGTTCGGGAATGCCGACGGGAACCTCGCGAACGTATTCTCGAAGATGTTCGACCCAGCGCCCAAATGGATTCGGGTGTACACATTCATCGGTGTGGTCACACTCGGTTTGGCGATGCTCGGTGTGTTCCGGCAACGCCTTGAATCCATACCTCTCCTGATTCTGACATTATTCGGCATTTTGTCGGTTGCCGCGCCCGATTGGTTCCTGGCGTTTCGTTCGCACGTTCCGGTCCTGAATTGGTTCAGAGTTCCGACTCGTGAGTTCTTCCTTGCGAAGTTCGCGCTTGCGGTGCTTGCCGCCTACGGGATCCAGGGGCTGATCGAATGGCGTCCGCCGAAGTGGGTGGCGCTTTGGGTTCTGCCGCTTGGTCTGGCCTGGGTAAGCGGTCTGTTCTGGATGGCTGGTGCACAGCGTAACTACATCGGAGTGGTGGCAGCGTCATTCGCGTTGCTTGTCCTGGCCCGTCTTTTTCTGTCACGGCGTGCCTGGGGAACCGGGATCGTTGGGTTGTCGGTTGCACTTTTCGGTTACGACACCCTGGCCGCCCCAGTGAACGACCAGGCGCTGCCCTATGCACATGCCAGGTGGCACGACTTCTATTCGGATGCAGATATCTATCGGACGATCGCCAGCGTTGACCGTTATGCCCGTTCACTGGTGATTGGATCACGCTGGACACTGAAGCTTCCCATGCTCACGGGAACGTTTTCGCCGATCGACTATGACCCGATGGTCATCTCCTACTTCCACGATTGCATGTGTCAGGCGAAAGGTTCCTCCACATCGGTATGCTCGGGGGATAGGCTCATGTTTCTTGGAGCGCCACCGGACCTGACCGAACTCCTCGTGCCCCCCATGCGCCGCTGCCTCGATCTGGCTGCCGTGTCTCTCGCAGCGGTTCCCCAGATGACTCTT
>CAZEWD010000164.1:0-5417 GCA_964515725.1 uncultured Binatia bacterium (SeqCode) | reverse complement strand
CCGGCAGATTCTTGATTCCTGGGCGGAGACAGGAATCCAACTTCCGGTACGGACGGGTGTGAAAGCATTCCCCCCGTTCGACTCGAAGCTGCTCCGCAATCCGAATTCGCTTTCGCGTGTCTATGGTGTGTATGAAACCGAGTGTCGCAGTCCACGCATGGCAGAGTTGCAACGTGCACTCGAGCCCGGCTTCGACGCGCGCCAATCAGTCGTCCTCGAAGCCGGGAGGAATTGTCAGACTCTGCAATCTCCAGGGAGAGGAACGACTCATCCGAAGGCTGAGATTCTCCGATTCGAGGATACGTTCGTGGAGATCGGGGTGGACTTCGCTGCCCATGGGTTTCTCGTGCTCACCGATTCGTATTATCCGGGGTGGAGGGCAACCGTCGATGGCTCGCCCGTTCCGATTCTCCGGGCGAATGGGATGTTTCGTGCAGTACCCGTCCCGGCAGGACGCTCGACCGTCACGTTCCGCTACGTTCCGTACAGTCTATACGTAGGATGCTGTGTCCTGGTGGTGGGGATGATCGCGACGGTTCTGAGCTGGCGTTGGCTGAGGCCAGCGAGCTCGTAGTTCCACATGGCTGGGTCGTAGTCGGATCACTGGCCTTATCCGGGATGGCGCCAGACAATGAATATGCTTTTTCCAAAACGGTACCCCAGAAACCGGTCGAATACGCGTGAGACGGGGATCACGTATCTGTCCCAGAGGAGGATTTGCTGCTGTGTCGGTGAGCCACTGCGTAAGATCATTCGGTTGGCGAGCGAAAGGACCGTTCCCGCCGAATCGAGATACGAGCACCGTTCCTCGTGGAGGGACTTTGGTTGCAAATTCCTCAATGAGCGTTTGTCATAGCGCCTGAAATGCCCAATGTCGCGGTCGAATGGTGTGTACAGGCACTGATGCGCCGGCGAGAGCACGATCAAAGACCCGCCTGGCCGCAGTCGTGCTGCAGCATTGGCGATTTCTTCTCGGTCGTGTTCGATGTGCTCCAGTACGTCGATGTAGAGAATCGAATCGAAGCGCATCGTGGCATCCAGATCGGTGAGGCTTCCGACCACAACCCTGGGGGAAGGCCCAACGGGAATCCGTTGGACGACCTCACGTAAGGTCACGGCCAGCCCGGGATCAGGCTCCAGGCACACCCAGGACCGTGCGGCAGAGGAGTGCAAGACGGGCGTTGTGCCGCCGATACCCGCACCCACTTCGAGCACATCTCCTCGGATGAACCTGGCGAGATGCGATCGGTAGTAACTCTTCCAACGGACTGCCTTGGCAAAAAGATCCAGCTCGGATCCGACGTAGATCTGCTCAGCCATCACGCTTCCACAATTCCCGACACTCACCGACGAACCACACATAGTCGCGGGCGGGGAGAAAACCAGCATTGTCACGACTTCCGAGAATGCTGAAAGTGAACAACAACGTGGCAAGGAGCAGATTGAGGCCAAGAACGATTACGACCAGAACCGCCAGGAAGACTTCCCAGGAGGCTGGTGTGTCGAGATAGAACCGCCAGAGCGTAAAGCTGCCAATACAAAATAGAATCACCAAACCCATGCTCGTCGCCCCGAGCAAAAGCCGGACGCCGACACGGTCCCCAAACACCGACATGGCGCTCACACCGTGCACGACCAACTGGGTAAAGTTCATCTTGGGCCGACCACTGAGTCGTTTTGCGCGGGAGGTCGGAACGAGCATGATCGGTAGACGAGCCTTGAAGACCGCCGCCGCATAGTGGTTCCAGAGCTCCGAGACGATGACCAGGCGGTGTAGCTGCGAGCGCGGTATGATGCTGAAATTCCCTACCTGGACAGCAACTCCGGTCAGCAGGAGGTGAAGCACGCGGTATAGCCGGTAAAAGAGCTGGAATACGAACCCCTCCGAACGCCGGTGCCGGGCGGCAAACACGATTCGTTTCCCCTGGGCATGGTCGTACTCCTCCAGGAGTTTTGGAATATCGGCGGGGGCATCTTCCCCATCGCCGTCCATGACAACGACAGCCTCGTAGTCCAGATTGGCATCCAACCAGGCCAACGCAATTGCAATCGCGCGTTGGTGCCCGAGATTCCGCCTCAGACCCAGAATCCGGACTTCCTCGATGCACACCCTGGCCTTCGACAGTTCCGTCTCCGGCAAGGGTGTGTCCGATCCGTCATCGACGATGAGCAACCGAACGCTCCGTTCCAATCGATTGAGGGTGGCGTCGAGAGAGTCGAGCAACAGAGTGAGGGCATCCCAGTCGTTGAAAGTGGGCACCACGATCCACAGAGATCGTCCAGGCTCGGTTGACGCGTTCCGCATCGGATGAACGGCTCCTGCTACTTCACTCGTCCACGGACTACAAGTGCAAAGATCGAAGCCGCCCCTCTTTCGCCGGACATCGGAGATGTGGGAACCCCGTCGTGGGTTCAGTCTCTCGTCACAACCACGGTTGGAGACGGGTGCATCCGACCCCATTTTCGGGCGCACCGGAAAAGGTTGTGTGCCTGGCGTCAAGCATTCTCTCCCGTTGACGCCGACTCGCCCCCAACGCCAATAGCCTCAGCATTACGAATCTCGGGATTACCTGAGGACCTTGCCGTGGCACTCGTACACACGGACAGAGGCGTTATGCGGGAGGTATTCCCCCGGGGATGATCCTGGAGTTGACACGTGACGGCGGCGCTGCGCTACTCAAACCCGCATGTACTTCGTCGTCGGTTCCGGTCCTTCGGGAATCAGCGTTGCTTCGGCTCTCATCGATGCTGGCCGTGAAGTGACTCTGCTGGATGCCGGCATGCAGTGTGAGCCGGCGCGCCTACGGGCAGCGCAGAGACTGGCTGACCTGCCCCCGGAGAAGTGGACTGACGAAATGGTTGCGGCGGTCCGTGGCCCTTCAAGCTTTGATCCCGGCCAACCAAAGCTCCTGTTTGGTTCCAGCTTCCCGTACGCCCATACCGCCATGGCCGAAATGGTACAGCAGGGTACGAAGTGCCTCGTCTCCCATGCACGTGGCGGGTTGAGCAATGTCTGGGGTGCCGCGGTTCTGCCGAATCCAGCCTCTGAATTCGAACGTTGGCCGGTTTCCTATGAAGAAATGACACCTCATTACGAAGCCGTTGCACGACTGCTGGGCATCAGTGGCGACCACGATGATCTCGAAACGATCCTGCCGTATTTTGTGCCCCCGGAACCACCTCTCCAGCCAAGCCGGCAGGCTCAGACCCTGCTGAGTCGCATGCAGAAAGACCATGCTGTTTTGGCATCCGCCGGTTTCCGTTTCGGAAAAGCACGGCTGGCCGTCCGCACGCAATCGACATCCTCTGGCGCCGGGTGTCTTTATGCCGGCCTGTGCCTGTCGGGGTGTCCCTATGGTGCCATCTGGAATGCCGCCGGTTTTCTCGCTGAACTGCAGCAGCGGGGCCTTCGTTATCAGTCGGGCCTGCGGTTACGGCGCGTCGAATCTCCCGGGGGTGATGCAGTTCGCTTATACTCCATCGAAGAGACCTCTGGACGAGAAGTGGTTCTGGAAGGAGAACGCGTCTTTCTGGCAACAGGTCCGCTTTCGACTGCAGGGATCATCATTGATTCTCTTGCCGCCTACGAACGCACCTTTGCTCTGCAATTCCAACCCTACTTTCTTCTCCCGATGCTCGCACATGAGCATACTCCCGGGGTCCGTGGAGAGCGGCTGCATACACTGTCTCAGTTGTTCCTGGAACTGACGGATCCGAAGATCTCCTCGAATCCGGTGCACCTGCAGATCTACTCCTATAATGATCTGATCCGGCGCCGCGTCGATGCGGTGACACGGTTTCTCCCTGGACGCGAATGGATCCGCGAGCATCTACTCGGGCGGCTGCTTGTCATTCAGGGTTACCTCCATTCGGCTGAATCGCCGCCCATCCGACTCACCGGCCGCCGGGATGGTGCGAGACACCGTCTGGTTCTTGAATCTCCAGACAGACAACCCTCGCGCAGTGCCATCCAGCGTGTGGTGAGACACCTCCGCCAATACTCCGATGCCCTCGGAGCACGCCCGCTATTGCCATTCCTCCGGATGGGCGAGCCGGGAGAAGGTAACCACGTGGGTGGACTGTTCCCGATGCGCCGGTCTCCCGCGCAATTCGAAACGGCTACCCTGGGAAGATTACCAGGACTGGCTCGAGTCCACCTCGTCGATGGATCGATCCTGCCGGCCCTTGCCGCGACGACATTCACCTATACGACCATGGCCAATGCCCACCGCATCGCGTGTGCGGTATCAGGGGAGGAGCAGGCATGAGAGGTTTGTGTGCTTTGACCGGCAGTACGGGATACATCGGAGCACATGTCGACCGAGTGCTGCGGCAAGAGAGATGGGCCGTCCGTCGTCTGGTGCGTAAACCGTCTGGACCCGAAGACATCCATTTTGCTCTGGCAGAACCTTTCGACCCGGCAGCTCTGGATGGTGTGGATGCCCTGATCCACTGTGCCCATGATTTTTCGGCAGCGCTGACGGGTTCCCCATGTAATGTGAAAGGATCGATCGGCCTTTTCGAAGCAGCCCGGAATGCCGGGATTTCGCGACTTTTATTCGTCTCCAGCATTACGGCCCACGCGGGATGCCGTTCCACATACAGCCTCGGCAAGCTCGAAGTGGAACGAACCGTTGCTGCGATTGGAGGACTTTCCGTCCGCCCCGGTCTGGTCTGGGGTGAGTCGGGCAAAGGGATGTTTGGCACCCTACAGCGACTGGTACAGCTTCCGATCCTTCCCGTGTTCGACGGTGGAGGGCAACCGTTCGTGATGTCGCATGTCGAGGACGTGGCGACCGCAGTGGTCAAACTCCTCGAACGACCATCAACGGAGTACGGGGCTCTCCCACCGATTCCTCTGGCACACCCGCATCCCTGGCCGTTTCGGCAACTTCTGATTGCCATGGGCGCACAAAATGGCCGGCGGATCCGTACCTTCTCCATCCCAGGCTGGCTGGCGTGGAACACGCTGCGGATGGCCGAGATGCTTCACGTCCCTTTGCCCGTCCATCACGACAATTTCCTGGGACTCCTCTTTCCGCCAGAGCATGTCGACTTCACCACGACGGCACATCTTGGTCTGACCTTTCGCGCCTTTCCCGGAGGCATCGAAGAAGATCGGGACACCAACAAATCGAAGGTTGAATCCGATCTTGGGCAGGATATAGGTTGAATCGGTGAACGACGCGAAAATCAAGGTGTTTCCAGGTGCACTCGAGCACCGGTTCGCGACGTCTGGTCCCATCAAGTCGGCGCCCATCCCGCTCGAACGCCTTTTCGCGGACATACAAAGTATCGACGTATCTCGTTGCCAACGACTGGTGATTGCCGGCGAATCTCCGCTGGAACACCCTGATTTCGTCACCTTGATTCGAGAATGTGTGCGGCGTGGTTTCCGCCATATCGCCCTGGAAACC
>CAZEWD010000163.1:6775-7027 GCA_964515725.1 uncultured Binatia bacterium (SeqCode) | reverse complement strand
CAGTTGCCAGCGGCGCACGCCGGTATTGAATGGTAACGAGTGGCCGGGGACCCTCACCGAATGATCTCGAACGTTTCACGACCGCCACACGCGCCATCAAGGAAAAGTTTCCGGATCTGGAAATCTGTGTCTCGCTGGGGCTGATGAACGACACACAGGCACGCGAGTTGAAAAGTGCAGGTGTGGGCTGGGTCAACCACAATTTGAACACGAGCCGCCGACATCATCCTGAAATCTGCACGACACACTCCT
>CAZEWD010000163.1:0-6765 GCA_964515725.1 uncultured Binatia bacterium (SeqCode) | reverse complement strand
CACACTCCTACGAAGACCGGCTCGACACCGTGCGCGCCGTGCAACGTGCCGGCATGCACACCTGCTGTGGCGGCATCATCGGTATGGGGGAATCCGACTCGGACATCGTGGACCTTGCCTTCTCCCTGCGTGAGCTGAAAGTCGACTCCCTGCCACTCAACTTCCTGATCCCCATCGACGGCACACCGTTCCGCGATCGTCACGAGTTGACGCCGGGCCGCTGCCTGCGAGCGCTTTCGTTGATGCGATTCACGAATCCCGAGGCAGAAATTCGGGTTGCCGGCGGACGCGAAGTCCATCTGGGTTGGTTCCAATCCCTGGCGCTCTATCCAGCCAACTCGATCTTTGTGAACGGTTATCTGACGACACCAGGCCAGGCATCCGACGACGCCCGGCAGATGATCGAATCCATGGGCTTCGAGGTCGAAGGCATCGAGTTCGAAGATTGAGAACGAGGGCGGAGATGGCTGGCAATAACCGGCCATCTCCGCAGCGGGTGCTCTGTTCAGACACCAGGCCGTGCGTCACTGGTCGGCGTTTCGTCCTCCAACAGTTGCCACTGAAGTCCGAGCGCCTCGCCGTCACGTAGCACTTCACGTGGGTCGAATGCGGCGGCCGGTGGGAGAACGCCACGCTTGTCATAGCTCGGGTCGAGCATCCGCCGCGCAGCAGCAACAATGATGACTGCCGTGAGGCCATAAGGATCACGTCCGGTGAGAAGGACGCGCTGCCGCGCCGCACGGCCGTTGCGCACGCCACGGACCTCCACGACGAGTTGGAATTCGTCTCCTGCCCGGATGTCCTCAGTGGGTCCACTCGTGCCACTGCCTACACCTCTGTAGAGAAGCCCGCCCAACGGCGTTCGTGCCAGGAGTTGCAGCCACGGGAGCGCCAGTGCCGCACCGCGTGCCACCAGAGGGGAAAGGAGAAAATAGGTCTGCACCTGTCGCGTTTTCAGGTGCCGTGGAATGGTCATCACCTCAGCGCTCGGGATACTGAGCGCAAGCTGATTTCCGAGTGGCGGTGGCAGGTCGACTCGCTTGACGATACGTCCTGGCCGCTCGGCAACCCAATCACCGTGCTTGTAGACGTATCCCGTACGTTGCAGCATGCGCACGACACTTCGCTGGGTCCCCTGGCTGGCGTGGAACACCGTGTTGTAGAATACCTCGACGGCCGCGATGTCACGGAAGCCCTCCGCAGCAATCGCAGCAGCGCAATCGGTCACCGCCACCTCGAATGCCTGTGACGACACGACTGCCACACCACGCTCCCGCGCCTGTTCATCGTGGCGCAGCATCTCCTTCATGAAAGGCTGTTCGCCCGTCGTATCGAGATAGTGCGCGCCCTGCTCCACGGCTGCCGCGACGACCGGAGGCCCGTAGTCCATGAACGGACCGGCACAATTGATGATGACCCGGCTGCGCTGCGCCATTGCCGCCAGCGACTCAGGATCATTCACATCCGCCACGATCTGTTCGAGGTTGCCATGAGCCTCGGCCAGTCGTGCCAGCTTATCGGCCTGCCGCCCCGCAACGGCCGGCTGGATGCCCTGTCTCACCAGTTCCTGTACGACCAGACGACCCGTATACCCGGTCGCACCGAAGACCGTGATGCCGCTTGTTGTCATGTGCCGCGCTTACCCGGGGCTCCCAGGCGAGTCAACGAACAGACTTCTGCGTCTCTCACCTGCGGCAGAGGATACAGGCGACTCCCGCCACTCACCGCTCCACCTTCCAGACGATTTCTGACGTCGGTTCGGCCGTGGCGTGGAAACGCACGAAGTCCCCTGAAACCGATGCCTCCACAGGCGTTCCGTTCACACTCACACGAATCTCCCGGCCGCGCAGACCGCTCGGCAAACGCACCTCCAGAACTACATCTCCTTCGCTTGAAATCCGCCATGATCCAGAAAGACTCGCCGGTGAACCGCGCAGAGACAGGCGAGGCCAACGGACAGCGTACGTTTCGCTCGGAGATCGCGGCTGAATCCGCACACCGCCCCGGATCGGCTCGATCCCCGCAAGCTCTACAAGGGCGCGCAGCGGACCCGTGTGTACATGCATGTTCAGCGCAGGATAATCGGTCAGGGCTGTCGCCAGATGTGCATCGGCTTCACCCGGTCGCGCGTGATCCGGCCCATTGAAGGAATCCGGCCCGGTCCAGATACCGTACCAGAGATCCGGATACTTGCTGGCGTGGGCCGCCAGCGTATTGCGCACGAAACTGCTCCAACCCGCTGTTGCGTCATATCGTGCGTAAGCGCCGCTCAGCCACGCATTTGCCACGGGCCAGATACCGCCCACGAGAGGCTGATCCGGTCCGCCCACGGGGTCCGTCGCGCTGATCGCCACGTTACTGAGCGCTCCGATCGAGGTCTCCAGACGGCGCACGACCTCGCCCATGGCACGCTGCCTCATATTGTCATCCACGATTCCCGCCAACACTGGCAGAATCTGGGGTTCGAGGAAGAAGAGGGACGGCGCCAGAGGGTTCCCACTGTCGACAAAGCCGCGATAGAAGTACTCGCCGCTCCATGCCTGCGCCAACAATGCCCGTGATTGTGAATCTGCCAGTTCGCGCATCCGATCGGCCAGAGAAGGACCGTCCTCCCCGAGCACATCCGCCGAGGTGGGGAAACCATACGCAATGGCGCCCGCATTGTACGTCGACGACGTGCCGGTCGGTGTGGCTGGTTCGTCCGCCAGGCTGGCAATGCCATCGGCATAATCGCCCGTACCCATTGCGACGAGGCCACGAGCACCAAAGCCGAGTGTTTCCAGAGCGTAGTCCAGACCGCGATGGAGATGATCCAGGACGCTCCCCTGCAGACCATCGCTACGAGGCCAATACGAAACCGGCTGTTGAGTGAACTGATGATCCTGGGTGAGACCCACGTAACGACCCACCGCCGCCGGCAGAAAATAGTAGGCGTCGCTGCGCTGGCTGTAGATCTGCACATCCGTGTACATTCCGGAACCTGTCGTCGCATAGGGAAAGCGCCAGGGTGTCTTCTGGCTACCCGAGTGCTGTGAGGCCAGCGCGTAGGCCAGAGTCTCACGGGCGATTTCCGGATCTACGAGGGTGATTGCCTCGGCAAACAACGCCAGATCGCCCATCGCACCATCCATCCCGTGGATGTATTTGTAGGAGCCGCCCTGCCCGAGCACACGCAGACCACGGTATTCGTCGTAGGTCGTGTGAGCCAACGCGTTGTACGAGGCCCATGCCAGTTCACGCTGCACCACACCCGCCTCGGGTAATCCGGGGAATGCCGCCCAGACGAGACGTTCTCGCCAGCCAGCCTGTGCCGCCGCATCGAGGCGTTCGGGCTGTGCCCGCAATTCCTGCAATGCTGCGTCGGGTGTACCTCCGCCCGGGACATAGCCAAAGGCAAATCGCAGGGTGCTCGAGGAACGTGCGGGGACCAACACAGGCACTCGCACTGCCAGCACACTGTGCTGGCCGGCGCCGTCGAGTTCCACTACACGCGAGTCGGCCGTGCCAGTCAACGCCGCGGCTGCAGGTGGCGTGCGCTGGTGATCGGGCCACAACTCGAAATCGCTGAGCCACACCGCGTCCGGGCTGATTCCTTCATCGAGAACCGCCAGGTACACCCGCTCCGGGAAGTAGTCGACTCGCCCGGGACTCAGTCGATCCACGACTCCAGCAGGTAGCGACTTCGCGGTCGTGCTCAGGACTGCAACACGTCTGGCAGCATCCCACTCGGCCTTCTGAGTGAACTGCTCCATCAGTCTACGGCGTTTCCGATCGATCGTCTCACTGATTCCGGGTACGGCGAGATCACTGGTGAGCAATTCGAGGGGAAGCTGGTGCAGGTTGGTATCCCAGAACTCCACGAGACCGATCTCCTGCGCATGCGAGGCGCGGTTCTCGAGTCTTACTTCCGCCACCAGAGCACGGGCCTCCGTGTCCGGAGCGAAAACCCGCCGCCGGATCGTCAGCTCTCCATCATCCGTGCGTGTCTCGAAGTAGCCAACGCCGAACCGTCTCGTCTGCAGCCGCACCGCCTTGTTGGTCGGGAGATCTTCAAAGCGGGTTGAGCGTACCACTGGTCCATCCGGACGTTCGATCACGTAATAGTTGAATCCACCGCCCAGTTGAGGCGGGTATTCCGGCATCTCCTCGTCATGCCAGGTGTCGATGTGGTTGATCCACTTGTGGCCGCGGTCCTGCGAATAGATTTCCACGCCTCCCGAGGCATGCGCCATGGCGACGAGTCCTCGCCCATTACCAATGAGATGAATCGGATCGCGTAGTGGGTAACGACGCGGTGAGTAGGCAGGTACGATCGGATCGCACCGCTGTTCGACAGTGAAATCGTAGGCGGGCAATCCTGCGCTATCGACCGACCACGAACCAAAGTGCCCCGCTCCGCGTCTGCAGGGAACCAGGTGTGACGGATCGGCAGTGTCCGGTTCTGCACAGGCCCCCTCATCGGAACGTACGGGTGGCTCGAACTCCTCGCAGTCGAACCGATCGGCCGGTTCCATCACGCTTACCTGTCTCTCACCGCCGCCACACCCAACAACTACCCCGCAACACATCATCAGAAGGGATACGCCGAACAAGGTGGGTCTCATACCTGCGCTTTATCCCAACACGGAGGGCAAAAAGAAGCACCGGGTTCGTATGTACGTATTCCCTCTACGATCTCGCGGGACTGCCATGGCGGAGAGATCCGATTGTTTCCCTCGCTGGCTGGATTATACAGTCTGGACGACACGCGCTGGCAGATGCGCGGAAGGAGGTGTTCAGCATGCGAAAACAGGTCGAGAAAACAGCGCAATTCTTCGTCTTGATCGCAATCGTGCTGCTCCCCGCCGCACTGTGCGCGGAACTTACACCCGAGATCCGCAAGAGCCTGGCGGAAAGCAAATACGTCTATATCGCGAGTACGAGGAAGGACGGCAGTTTCAGCAAGCCAGCCGAGATCTGGTTTCTGTTTCACAACGACGCGGTGTACGTCGGGAGTCCGCCAAACACGTGGCGGGCAAAACGAATCCGATGGGGACGCTCGACGGCAAAGATCGCCGTGGGCAGGCCCGATGGACCCTCTTTCCTTGCAGTGGGCTCGATCGTGAAGGAACCGGAAACCGAAAAAAGAATGATCGAGGAATACGCAAAGAAATACCCGGGAGGCTGGCCAAGGCTCGAAGAGAGTTTTCGTAAAGGGTTGATGGATGGTGGCCGGGTCCTGATCAAATACACCGCAAAATGAAGAGACGGCAGATCCTCCCTGCCGCGTCGCAGCAAGTCCTGCAACGACGCCACCTCGGGCTGGCATTGCTCCTGATCGCTGCCTTCTGCGGCTGCCAGACTCAGGATTCCCGGACTCGGGTGGTGCAACGGCAATTGCTCACCCGGCTCCCGGAAACGTACATGAATGGATCATTCGGCATCGCCAGGGACGGCATCCATTACGCGTATGCAGAACGATCACCGGACCTCAGTCGAGTCATTCGAAATGGCCAGCCGGACCCTGCCTACGCGGATGTGTCTCTTCCAACCGTGGCCTGGGGCAGCGGCGAGACCGTGTACTGGGCAAAGGAGAAACCTGACTCTCCGTTTCTGCTTCTGGTTGGGCCGGAGGGTTCGCTGGAAACTGAATTGCGGCGGATTGCACCGATCATTTTCAGCAAGAACGGTAAACGGTGGGCAACGGCGGGAATGACGATGAACGAGGCGGACGGTGGTGTCACCTTCGGACCGGCCGTCGTGTACAGTAACGGCCGGCTGATCGGGCATTTCGCCGACGCCACCCTTCCGGCGCTGAGTCCTGACGGCGAGCATATGGCTTTTATTGCCGAGCGCGATGACGGGAAGAAGGCACTCATTGTGGACGGCACGGAACGAAAGGTCTTCGATACACCCGGTCTCGATAAGGCCGCTCCGGTGGCCAAATCGAGCGGCAGCGGGCAACTGGGGCTGTCTCAGTTCCGGGTCCTGTATGATGAGGAAGGGACCCTGATTACGCTGGCTCACGACAGCGACGGTTGGGCGGTGTTCCGTGGCAACGACCGTATGGGTTCCTTTTCCCACAGCCTGGACTCATCGGCTGACATGAACCTGACGGTAGACACCTTGCGCAACGGCTCGGCAATCCTGGCCAATTCCCTGGTGTTGGGTAGCCAAAGAACGCTCCTGTGGTGGGAGCGTCCGGCAGGGGAGACGGAGGTCTGGCGTGTCGCCCGTAATGGCAAGCCCCAACCGTTTGAGTGTGCCACCTACTTTACGCCGTTCCCGCCCGTTCTTTCAGAGGATGCTCGGCGTATCGCTTATCCCTGCTATCGGGAGACTCTCGTCAAGCCAAACCCACTGGTCGACATTGTCATCGATGATCAGCGGCTGGGTCCGTTCGTCGGTATCTGGGGCATCGCCTTCTCTGCTGACGCACGGCGTCTGGCATTCGCTGCAGCCACAGAACGAAACCGCTGGCGATATTCCATTGACGGGCACTACTTCCCGATGATCTGGGATGCAGTCTGGCGGGCTCGTTTCAGCCCCGATGGCCGTCACGTCGCCTGGGAAGCCGAGCACGGTAAACGCAGCGTTCTCGTACTCGATGGCGACAGCATCTTTTCCTACGACGACGTCCTGTGGGGTCCCGAGTTTCCACAACCTGATCGAGTGGCCTGGATCGTGCGGCGCGGCAGAAATGTGTTTCGAGTCGACGTAACCTTCTGATCGGCGCAGGGATCCCGGGTAAGCTCAGGGAACTCCGCCACACCACCGGACAAGCAG